>NZ_JAPZSO010000162.1:0-32179 GCF_027531715.1 Microcystis sp. LE19-8.1F
AGATTGATCGCTAAGCTGCCCGCGCATTTAAATTGCTTGTTGAGACGAGGCAAGAGGCACTCTTGCAAGAGGCAACAGTAAAGGGATTGGGGGAGATTCGGCTAATCTTAAGAATAAGCGCTTTAAATGCGTCTTAGCTTACCATTGAAAATATGGCAATTATTGGAGCCATGAGGTACAATAGAAGGCAAATAGACAAATAATTGAGAGCCAGAGCAGACATGAGACCCTATTCAGTAGATTTTCGCCAAAAAATTATCGATGTCTGGGAAAAAGAAAAAATTTCTATTCGAGAACTGGCCAAAAGATTTAATGTGGCCAAAAGCTTTATTCAAAAGTTATTGAAACAATATCGAGAAACGGGAGATATCCGTCCTCGTCCCCAGGGAGGCAGTCCCCCAACCAAGTTAAATAGTGAGCAATTAATAATTCTTGTGGAAATCATCGAAGCTAACAGGGATGCAACCCTGCAAGAATTATCTAACTTACTCTATGAAAAGACACAGATTAAAGTCAGTAGAGCCACCCTAGGGCGAATTACCAAAAAACTGAATCAAAGTTTTCCCAAAAAATTCCACAGGAGTCCGAGAAAGTTGGAGAAAAAGTAACATGGTTTCCCCTTTGCTCGTCGATGAAGTATTGAGCAATTGAGTCTAGCAGAACAAAACCTCAAAAAAGAAGCCAAAATATGGCGATATAGTCAATATTTATCGAGTGCATCTCGGGACTTTCTCCCAATTATGATCAGCAGCAGCAGTTATTAAAAGAGGGTGAATGCAATTCGTCCCCACAGGCTGCATCTCACATTTGCAGAAATACCGACAATCAGCAATTATCAGTGACCCTTAAATTATTACAGATATATCAGCAGCTGCCTGTAAGCATCCCACCGAAAAACTAATGCGCTCCGGGGTTTGGGTAGGGTTGATTCATGAATCAACCCTACTATAGAGTTCTTGCATAATTAATTTTTGAGAGTGCAAAAATGAGATGCACCCGTCCCTATCCCTACAAGCCCAAAATATGATATAGATATTTCTATAAAATTGAGCTGCAGCCTTTCACTGTTTACTGTTTACTGATCCCTGAAATGTCTCCTATCTCGACTAGAAAATTAATTTTCACGACTACTTATAGTTAATCATGTATTTCTGGCAATTTCGTGTTTATCAGCGTCCTTTGCTGCGTCCCCTACAAACCCATCACGGACTCTGGCAAATTAGGGAAGGAATTATTATTCGCTTAGAAGCGGAAGATGGACGTATTGGATGGGGAGAAATTGCTCCTTTACCTGAATTTGGTTCAGAAACATTATCGGCAGCAATATTATTCTGTAAAAGTCTCGAAAATCCCCTATCAATAACTTCAATTTTTTCTATTCCCGAACAATTTCCCGCTTGTCAATTTGCCTTTGAATCAGCTTTAGAAGATTTAAGTATAGGGAATCACTCAAGAGAATTAGAACCGAAAAACTATAGTTATTTATTACCCACTGGTGCGGAAGTATTTCCCTGTCTGGATGATATTTTAGCCGCCAATAAAACTAATACTTATAAATGGAAAATTGCAGTTAATTCTCTCGCAGAGGAGTTAAACTTATTTGAAAAATTAATTGACCGATTACCCAGGAAAATTAAATTGCGTTTAGATGCCAATGGGGGATTAAGTATTGCTGAGAGTAAAATCTGGTTAAAAATTGCCGATGAATGTAAAATAATTGAATTTATCGAACAACCTTTACCCTCATCTCAATTAGCGGAAATGTTGCAATTAAGTCAAGATTTTACCACGGAGATTGCCTTAGATGAATCCGTAGCTAATCTGCGACAAATAGAGGAATGTTATCAACGGGGATGGCGAGGAATTTTTGTGATTAAACCTGCTATTACTGGTTCAATACAAGGGTTAAGAAATCTCTGGAAAAAATATCCCTTAGATTTAGTATTTTCCTCGGTTTTAGAAACTAATATCGGCAGAAAATCCGCTTTACGTCTAGCACAAGAATACCCCAGAAAAGAGCGAGCTTTAGGTTTTGGTGTGCAACAATGGTTTAATAATAGTGAACCCGATTGGTTAGAAAAACTGTGGACGACATCAGCAAACAATTAGCATATCTCAGTCAAAAAGATTGGTTATATGGATACAATAGCCAGAAATTTTATCAATTATATCAGTCCTATTCTCAGCAATTTATCGCCGCAGATAATCCTCGATTAACTATGCTGCTGGCCGAAGGCAATCCCATTAAATTCTTAGCGATATTCTTGGCTGCCGTCAGGTCAAAAAGTTGCCTATTTTTAGCTAATCCTGACTGGAAAACTAACGAATGGGAACAGGTTTTCTCTCTGATGCAACCCGATTATATTTTTGGCGAAAATATCAAGGTTTTTAACTATAATTCTCCTCCTGTTAATCCTTTGACTAATTCTCTGATGATACCCACGGGAGGAACCTCGGGAAAAATTCGCTTTGCTATCCATAACTGGTTAACTTTAACTGCTTCTGTCAAAGGTTTTTCTGAATATTTTCAAGTCAAGCGGGTTAACTCTTTTTGCCTACTGCCCTTATATCATGTTAGTGGTTTAATGCAGTTTCTCAGAAGTTTTTTAACGGGGGGAGATTTTGCTGTTATTCCTTACCATAAAATCAAACAAAAGCGGGTAAATAATCTCAATCTTCAAGATTATTTTATCTCCTTAGTCCCCACTCAATTACAATTCTTTCTAGAAAATGATCCTCGATGGTTAGCCAATTTTAAAACAGTTTTACTAGGAGGTTCCCCTGCATGGCCATCTTTACTAGAAAAAGCTAGAGAATATAATATTTCTCTGTCTCCCACATACGGAATGACGGAAACTGCCTCACAAATTGTCACTCTTAAACCAGAAGATTTTCGACGAGGCAATAATAGTAATGGACAGGTATTACCCCATGCTCAGATAAAAATTAATCCCGATAACCAGAAAATTATTATTGAAGCGAAATCTTTATTTTTAGGCTATTATCCCCATCTTAATCAAGCAAGCTACTTCGAGACAGATGACTTAGGTTATTTGGATGAAAGTGGTTATTTATATATCATTGGTCGGGATAGTCAAAAAATAATTACTGGAGGAGAAAATGTTTATCCTTTTGAGGTAGAAACTGCCATTAGACAAACTAATTTAGTTAAAGATGTGGTGGTTTTAGGATTGCCAGATTCTCGATGGGTACAGGTAATTGTCGCTTTTTATGTACCCGTTAACTCTCAGATAAGCCAGAAAATTATTCAATCCCAGATTAAAGATAAATTAGTCAATTATAAACTGCCGAAACATTGGATAAAATTACCAGAGATACCAAAAAGTCTTCAGGGTAAGATTAATCGAACCACTTTAATTAAATTAGCTGAAACTTTTTTGACACCGAGTCAAACTCTCGACGATACTTAACCAAACCTTGCGCTCCTGTTAAAAATGCGGGTTTCCTAAAACCACCACTGCATCAATTCCTCTAGCGGCACATTCCCTTAGACTATATTGAGTTAAAAGAGAACCGATGCCCTTGCTTTGATAATCGGGTAAAATGGCTAGGGGTGCTAATCCCAGCAGATTTAAATTAGGTTTATCTTCCGACTCTAAAGACACTGGACTATAGAGAATATGACCGATAACTTTTTCTTCTTTTACAGCAACAAAAGAAAAGACAGGGACATTATTTCTGAAAGCATTGACTAAATTGGCTTCATTTTCCCGGCCAAAAGCCAAGGAATTTACTCGGTATATGGCAGCAAAATCGCTGTTTTTTTCCCGACGAATTTCTGGTAATGGTAATCTCTGGCTCATTTTATTAATAAATGTTAAAAGTTGATAGCTATCTTGCTAAAGATTGACCGCTTAGGCAATAATATTAAGTTTATCATCCCCATTAAAGTAAAGAATGCTCAACGCTTTTATTTGGCTACCGATTATAGGGGCGATACTGATTGCCTACACGCCTCTAGAGGCGAAAAAAGTGCGAGGATTAGCTCTAACTCTTGCTGTCGTTCTCTTACTGCTTAATATTCTTCTTGGCTGGCAATTTGACCCTAGGAACCCGCAAATGCAGTTCACGGTTAACCTGCCTTGGATTAATTTCCTCGGTTTCAATTATGCCCTCGGGGTCGATGGCTTATCATTTTCGTTACTTTTTCTTAACAGCATCTTGACAATAATTGCTCTTTATGCTAGTGGGACAGAGGTTAACCGACCGAGATTTTACTATTCCCTGCTCCTGTTACTCAATGCCGGAGTAGCGGGGGCCTTTCTAGCGCAGGATTTACTGCTATTTTTCCTATTTTACGAATTAGAAATCGTCCCGCTTTACTTTCTCATTGCTATTTGGGGGGGGCAAAGACGCGGCTACGCGGGCATGAAATTTTTATTATACACGGCAATTTCAGGCTTTCTAGTGCTAATCTCTTTCCTCGGCTTAGTTTGGCTAACCGGTGCTAATAATTTCGCCTATAATCCCCTTTTATCGAATAATTTAGACGTTAAAACCCAATTACTGCTCCTCATCCCCCTTCTCATCGGATTAGCCATCAAAATCCCGATTTTTCCCTTTCATACTTGGCTACCGGATGCCCACGTCGAAGCATCTACCCCCGTTTCTGTGCTTTTAGCGGGAATATTACTCAAATTAGGAACCTATGGACTGCTGCGCTTTGGAGTCGGTTTATTTCTCGACGCTTGGGTGACTATCGCCCCTTGGTTAGCAACGATAGCAGCTATCAGCGCCCTCTACGGGGCCAGTTGCGCTATTGCCCAAAAGGATATGAAAAAAGTAGTGGCCTATTCTTCCATTTCCCACATGGCCTATATTTTACTAGCGGCGGCGGCCACCACCAGATTAAGCATCACCGCGGCAATTTTGCAGATGATTAGTCACGGTTTAATTTCCGCTTTGTTATTTTTGTTGGTGGGAGTAGTGTATAAAAAAACCGGCAGTCGGGATGTGAATTATTTACGCGGTTTATTAAATCCAGAAAGAGGTTTACCAATCACGGGAATGTTAATGATTTTAGCGGCTATGGCCAGCGCCGGCATCCCCGGAATGGTAGGATTTATCGCCGAATTTTTGGTCTTTCGTGGCAGTTTCCCGATTTTCCCGATACAAACCCTCCTATGTTTGGTCGCTAGTGGTTTAACCGCAGTATATTTTCTCCTGATGATTAATCGGGTTTTCTTTGGTCGTTTAACCCCCGAATTATCGCGCATTCCTCGCAGTACCTGGCCCGAAAGATTTCCCGAAATTGCTTTGGCTTTATTTATTATTGTTTTGGGATTACAACCGAGTTGGATGATTCACTGGAGTGAAAACCAAGCATCAATGTTATTAACCGGGACGGCAATCAGTCAAAAGCAATCATAGAAACCTTTTTCGGAATTTTTAAAACCTAGACCCAAACTAACTTTTGGATAGGATGCACAGTTGGCATTCATACCTTGATTCAGCAACAGCTAAAACTGAATTAACCATTGACTAACGCCTCCCCTTTAATATTTTCTCGATCGATCGGCTTTTGCGTACCCAAAATCCTTACAATGGGAGATAAAGATAGCCTGAAAAGTTGGAGAATATGAATTATCTCATTGCCGTGTTAGCTGATCGCATACAAGCAGAAGAAGCTGCCGTTGCCCTGGAAAAAGCGGGAATTCCCCAATCTCAAGTGACCATTCTCGGTCGCGGCTATAAAAGTGCCGATGAGTTCGGTTTGATCGATCCCTTCCAACAAGCCAAAAAACGGGCTACTCTCATGGCTTTTTGGCTAATTCCCTTCGGTTTTGCCGGTGGCTACCTTTTTAACCTGATTACGGGATTGCATACCTTTGATTGGGCCGGAGAACCGGGCAATCATATTGTTGGCGGCATTGCCGGGGCGATTGGGGGGGCGATGGGCAGTATTTTCGTCGGTGGTGGCGTGGGTTTGTCGTCCGGCAGTGGCGATGCACTTCCCTATCGCAATCGTCTCGGTGCTGGAAAATATATTATTATCGTGCAGGGTTCAGAAAACCTAAAAAATCAAGCGACTCTTATCCTCCGTCAATTTAACCCCGAAAATCTGCAAGGATACGCCCTAGAACGGTGAACGGTTATTAGGAATAAGTTATCGGTCATCTGATTTTTTCCTAAGAATTTTTGATTAATTACCAGAAAACAATGTTACCAAGAGAAGAATTACTAAAGGGTGTCGAGAACCGCGAGGAGATAGCGAAAGTTATTGATAAAGCCGAACAAGCGATCAAGACTTGGGAAGTGACGGTGACAGACTTTCTTTCTCCTGCGGTTTTGGCAGAAGTAGAACGGGTTTTTCAGCGTTTAACCGATGTGTCAATGCAAAAATCGGGCGGTTATCCCCAAGCAGAAAGACAGCGCCTCGGTATTGCTAGAGTTGATCTACCTTTGGCAGTGACAGATATTCCCCTATCTGCCCTTGATATTGCCGGTAATTTTCTTTTTGATACCGCTAACCACCGGGATTTTTTAGGGGCGATGTTGGGGACGGGGATCGTTCGGGAAAAAGTCGGCGATATAATCGTTTTAGGTGAGCGAGGAGCGCAGGCGATTGTAGTGCCTGAATTGGCAGATTTTTTATCTGCTAATTTGCGACAAGTGCGTTCAGTTCCCGTGAAAACTAGCCCGATTCCTTTGACGGAATTAAAAGTTAGACCACCGCAAAAAAAAGAAATTAATACTGTGGAAGCTTCCCTACGTTTAGATGCGATCGCATCGGCGGGTTTTGGCATTTCTCGCAGTAAAATGGCCGAGGCAATTAGCGCTGGGGATGTGCGAGTTAACTGGAAAGATATCAGTCAATCTAGTTATAACGTTAAAACCGGTGATTTGATTTCTTTTCGGGGAAAAGGTCGTCTAGAAGTGGGTGAGGTTACTGTGACCAAAAAAGAGCGCTATCGGGTTCATTTAACTAGATTTATTTAGTTTTTTCTGTCTCTAGGATTTGTTATTAGACAGATTAATTGCCATGGCTGAGAATTTCGCCGTAATCGTGCAACTGTGTCAAGTTAGTCCCATCGGTAAACTATTACCGGGGGCGCTTTATGTTCATCGAGAAGCATTACAGCAACTGGATCCTATTCTCCAGAATTACGAACAACAAGCAAGAATTAATCAGCATTTATCCGAGGCAACAATAATTAAATTTAGCACCGATAAACCGAAAATATCCTATCTTTTTTATCCCGATTTTGATCGGGAACCTCACCCAGTTTTAACTAAAAGTTTAGTGGTAGATATGGGGACATTAATCTTAAGTGAATGGAATTATCAAAATGCTGATAATCCGCCCATTTTACACCGAAAAGAAACTTTTGTTACTAGGGACTATCCTCTTTATCAAGAATTCGAGCATCTCACAAAAATCGAGAGTGCTTTAGGACTTTTAAACAGTTCTTATCCCATCGGTACTAAACAGGAATGGCAACGGCTTTTAAGAAAGCATCACCTTGATTTTGCAGGAGATTATTTAGTTTGTAATCTAGAGGGACAAAAGGAAAAATCGATAATAATTGATCGCCACAAAGCCGCTCTTGTTCGCAAAACCCTTTCTCGTCCGACAAGATTAGCATTAGCGGCGGGATTATTCCTTCCTGAAACCACTTTTTTTGATTACGGTTGTGGTTATGGAGGTGATATAGAACGCATAGCTCAACAGGGTTATCAAAGTGAAGGTTGGGATCCTTATTATCGTCCCGATAGTCCTTTAATTGAATCTGATATTGTTAATTTAGGCTATGTAATTAATGTTATTGAATCCGCCGAAGAACGGCAGGAAGCCTTATTAAAAGCTTGGCAATTAACCCGTCAAGTTTTAATCGTTTCGGCACAGATTTTAATTGATGATAGCGAACGGGGTTTAATGGCTTATGAAGATGGAATTATAACCCGTCGCAATACCTTTCAAAAATACTATCAACAGGAAGAACTAAAACAGTATATTGATAGCAGTTTAGGAGTTGATTCTATTCCGATAACTTTGGGAGTTTATCTAGTTTTTCGAGAGGAAGAAAAAGCGGAAGCTTTTCGTTTATCGAGATGTCTTTCCCGCGCTACCACTCCTAAAATTAAAACCCATCTCAAACGCTTTGAAGATTACGAAGATTTATTAACTCCCCTGATGGAATTTTACACCCAGCAGGGACGTTTACCCGTCGCAGGAGAATTATTACAAGAGGAAGAAATTAAGGCAGAATTTGGCACTTTTAGACGCGCTTTTCAAGTGATTTTACAAGTAACAGAAGCGGAAGAATGGGAGATAATTGCTGATAAAAGACGCGCCGATCTTTTACTTTATTTAGCTTTAAGTCAATTTAGCCAATGTCCAAAAGTACGAGAATTATCCCCCGCTACCCGTGCCGATTTTAAAGCTTTATTTGGCAGTTATCGCAATGCTTGCGCTTTAGCAGAAGAAGTATTAATAAGTGCGGGAAATCTGCCAGCGATCGCTCGTACTTGTGAAAATAGTTCTTTAGGCAAACTTTCCCGTTATTCCCTAACTATTCATATTAGCATTCTGGAAAAATTACCGATGTTATTACGCTTATATGAAGGTTGTGCTAGTCAAACTATCGGACGGTTAGAAAATGCTAATGTTATTCGTTTATCTTTTCGTCAACCCAAAATTTCCTATCTCTATTATCCCGATTTTGATACAGAAATCCATCCGATTTTAGCTACTAGCATGGATGTATATTTAGGTTCGGCTGATTTTAGTTTTCGCGATTATCGTGATAGTCCTAATCCGCCAATTCTACACGAAAAAGAGCTTTTAGTAACGGCGGATTATCCCAACTATGATAAATTGCTTCGCTTAACTAAATTAGAAAAGGATTGGGGATTGTTAGAAGATAGAAAAGCGATCGAACGTTTACAGGGTTGGCAAAAATGTTTAGAGGATCATTGTGCTACAATCAAAGGCTATCAGATTCTGTGGCGAAAAGATGCTGATCCCTATAAAGTTAGGGTTTTACGCGCTAAAATTAACGCCAGAAGAAATCAAAATAAGTCTTCCTAAGTAATTAAGTCAAATAGACGAGGTAATTAATTTTATGATGACTACGATTCGGTTACAAGGACTAGAAGGTTTCGAGTTAAAAGCTAATGATCCTGAACAAAGAATGTTAATTTCTGGGGTTAATTGGCAACAGTACGAAACCCTCTTAAAACATTTAGAAGATAGTTCCAGTTATCGCATTACTTACTTAGATGGAATGGTAGAAATTATGGCTCCTAGTCGTCGTCATGAAGTTAGCAAAGAAGATATCGGTAGATTAGTGGAAGCTTATTTGGAATATGCTGAAATTGATTTCTGGGGATTAGGTTCCACCACGTTGCGAAAACAGGAAAAAGAAGCTGGGAAAGAACCTGACAAATGTTTTTGTTTATTTACAGAAAAAGAGTTTCCTGATTTGGCGATCGAAATAATCTTAACCAGTGGCAGCCTGAAAGTTTTAGAAGTTTATAAAAGATTGGGAACTCAAGAGGTTTGGTTTTGGCAAGATAATCAGTTAAAAATCTATTCTTTGCAAGAGAATGGCGAATATATTTTAATCCCTAAAAGTGCTTTATTACCAGATTTAAATTTAGAATTATTAGCCGAATACGTCAACCATCCTAATCCCCGTCTTGCCGTCAAAGAATTTCGCTTGCGTTTAACAGAAAATTCCCAGTTATAATAACTATTATTTTTCCATGAATTATCAAGTAAAATTTAACCTATCTATCCTAGCAATATTTTTATTTTCTCTGGCGATAAGATTCTGGAATCTCAGTCAATTTAATACTCTTGTTTTCGATGAAGTTTATTATGCTAAATACGGCAATGAATATCTCATCGGTAAAGATTTTTTCCAGTCTCACCCACCGTTAAGTCAATATTTAATTGCTATTGGTATCTGGATTGGTTCCCATTTTCCTGCCGATCCTGAAACCATTAATAATTTAACAGGTTCCCTGCGCTCAACTTTTAGTTATCGCTGGTTAAATGCTTTGACTGGTTCTTTTATTCCCCTAATTATTGGCGCAATTGCTTATCAATTAACCCAGAGAAAAAATGTATTTTTAATCACAACTTTGCTCGCCAGTTTAGACGGATTATTTCTGGTGGAATCCCGCTATGCTCTCAATAATATTTACTTAATTTTATTCGGTTTGTCTGGACAATTATTTTTTTTATTAGCACTCCAGAAAAATCAGAAACTCAATTGGCTATTATTATCGGGGGTTTGTTTCGGTTTAGCGGCAAATATTAAATGGAATGGCTTAGGATTTTTACTGGGAATATTTATTTTTATCGGTATTGCTTGGTTAATAAAATTATTGAAGCAAGAGCAGTCAAAAGATCATCTTTGGACAAAGGCAACTAACCTGAGATTAGAGGACATTTTTATCGCTTTAATTGTCTTTCCCCTAGTTACCTATAGTTTACTGTGGATACCGCATCTTCTCGTCAACCATCAATATAATTTTTGGCAAGTACATCAGGAAATTTGGTCATTTCATCAGAGAATAAAGGGCAATCAAGCTGATGTTCATCCCTATTGTTC
This sequence comes from Microcystis sp. LE19-8.1F, assembly GCF_027531715.1. NCBI lineage: Bacteria > Bacillati > Cyanobacteriota > Cyanophyceae > Chroococcales > Microcystaceae > Microcystis > Microcystis sp. LE19-8.1F. Next base: position 10,584 of record NZ_JAPZSO010000162.1, read on the forward strand.
TCCCTGGTATAGTTGGTTAGTAATGGGGCGACCAGTGGCTTATTATTTTGAGAGAGTAGGTGATAAAATTTATGATGTTCACGCTATGGGTAATCCGTTTTTGTGGTGGCTTTCTACGGGAGCAATTCTAGTGGTTTTTAGTCGATTATTTAACCGAAAAGAGCGATTAATTTCCGCCTATCTTATCTGTAACTATATTGCCAATCTGCTGCCCTGGTTAAAAATTAGTCGCTGTACCTTTCTCTATCATTATATGGCTGCCTATAGTTTCACTTGGATTGCCCTAGCTTGGCTGTTAGCCGATGGTTTAGAAAGTTCCAGTCCTATTTATAAAAATGGCTCGCGCTCGCTGATAATTTTGATAATTTTTGCTTTTATCTATTGGCTACCAATTTATTTAGGCATTCCCCTGTCAGTGCGGGATTATTATCTGAGAATGATTTTTCCCAATTGGATTTAGGATGAAATTACCCGCAAAAACTGATACAATGAAATCATGATAAAAAGCGATCGCAGGAGTTATGGGTAAACAAAGAATCTTATCTGGTGTGCAGCCAACCGGCAATTTACATTTAGGCAATTATCTCGGTGCGATCCGCAATTGGGTGGAGGGACAAAAAGACTACGATAATTTCTTTTGTGTGGTCGATTTACACGCGATCACTGTTCCCCATAATCCCGCCACTCTTGCGGAGGATACTTTAGCAATTGCCGCTTTATATTTAGCCTGCGGAATTGATTTAGAATATGCGACTATCTTTGTCCAATCCCACGTTAAGGCCCATACGGAATTAACTTGGTTATTGAATTGTATCACCCCTTTAAATTGGTTAACCGACATGATTCAATTTAAAGAAAAAGCGATTAAACAGGGGGAAAATGTTGGCACAGGTTTACTCGATTATCCCGTACTGATGGCCGCCGATATCCTACTCTACGATGCCGATAAAGTACCCGTGGGAGAAGATCAAAAACAACATTTAGAATTAACCCGCGATATAGCCGTTAGAATTAATCATCTTTTTGGACAACCGAAACAACCAATTTTAAAACTTCCCGATCCGATGATCCGCAAGGAAGGAGCGCGGGTGATGAGTTTAACCGATGGCCGGAATAAAATGTCTAAATCCGATCCTTCCGAGATGAGTCGGATTAATATTCTCGATAGTCCCGATGTCATTGCTAAGAAAATTAAACGCTGTAAAACCGATCTAGTTAAGGGTTTAACTTTCGATGATCCAGAACGTCCCGAATGCCATAATTTACTAACTCTATATAGTATTTTATCGGCAAAAAGTAAAGAGGTGGTCGCGGGAGAATGTGCCGATTTAGGTTGGGGACAATTTAAACCGATGTTAACAGAAGTTACCATAGAATCTCTGAAACCTATTCAGGAAAAATACGCTCAAATTAGAGAGGATAAAGATTATTTAGCCACAGTTTTGCGGCAAGGTCGTCTCAAAGCAGCAGCGGTGGCCAATCAAACTCTCGATCGAGTCAAAAATGCCATGGGTTATTTACCACCATTTTAGGGATAATTTTCGGGTGCATCTCATAATTATCAATCTACTCAGTTGAGATTTTTCAAGGAAAACTCGCTGCTTTATCAGTCAATCTTTGACTCTTGGTGGGGTTCTACCCCCCCCATCCAGGGTAAGGGAAGGAGAATGATTACAAAAGTTATTAAATTAAGCACAACTCCAGTGATATTTTGGTAAAATAAGGGCATAATTGAAACTATCAAAATACTTACCTGTCCTTTGAGATTATGGTTGTAGAGTCCCAGGGGAAACAAAAAAAACTATCGTCTAGGGAAGATGAGTCTCGTCCAATTGCCAATAAGGAACAAAACTCTTATCTAGCAGAGGCAATTGTTGATCATCAATCAACTCAGATTGCCCCTTCCTCCTTACTACAGCCATTTTCTCCAGAGTTAGAAAAAGATAGAGCCAACAAATTTAATTTTCTTCAAGAAATTCTGGTTAGTCATCTTGGTCAACCTTTTTACTCAGACAACGGCTTTATTCTTTATCAAGGAGATGCCATAGACTTTTTGTCTAAACTATCTCATAGTGACATAAAAATTGACCTCACTGTTACATCACCACCTTATAATATTGGCAAAGAATATGAACGAGTTCTTTCAATCAATGACTATGTTGATTGGTGTGCTAATTGGCTGCGGCAAATTTATCAGATTACTCAAGATAACGGTGCTTTGTGGCTAAATGTCGGTTATTTAGAAGTACCAGAAAAGGGATTATGTGTTCCGATTCCCTATCTTCTTTGGGATAAGTCTCCCTTTTATCTTTTACAAGAAATTGTCTGGAAATATGGGGCAGGTGTTTCTACAAAAAATCGTCTTAGTCCTCGCAATGAAAAATGGCTTTTTTATCTCAAAAATTGCCAAGAATATACTTTTAACTTAGATAATATTCGTGACCCTAACGTTAAGTATCCCAATCAAAAGAAAAATGGTAAATATCGTTGTAATCCCCTCGGTAAAAATCCTTCTGATGTGTGGGAAGTTCCTAAAGTCACTACAGGAGAAAAGCGCAGTTCTAAGGAAAGAACTGGACATCCTGCACAATTTCCTTTAGCAATTGTCGAGAGAATTATACAAGCTTCATCTAATCCCGTAGAAATAATTCTTGATCCCTTTGCTGGTTCTTGTTCTACAGGAATAGCGGCCTTGGGATTAGGAAGAATTTTTGTGGGTTTTGAAATTCGACAAGACTATTGCGAGATAGCTGCAGAGAGATTTAAAAGATTTAAAAAAGAAAGAAGCAATACTCATATTCAAGGATCATTATTCTAGATTTTTCCAGACAATTGGAGCAATTTATAATTTTCTACATCAGAGGAAAAAGGCGATCTCTGTGGTTGAGGAAAAAAAACCTGCCCCTAATGCCGATGATAACGAGAAAAGGGACAGATTGGCTCAATTGAATGAGATTATTTTGAGAGGCCAGACGGCATCAGGAATTACATCATACCCATGCCACCCATGCCGCCCATGCCGCCCATGCCACCCATGCCACCCATGCCGCCCATGCCGCCCATATCGGGGGCTGCGGCTTCTTTAACGGGTTTTTCGACCACGAGGGCTTCGGTCGTTAGGACCATACCGGCGATGGAAGCGGCGTTTTGAACGGCTGACCGCACCACTTTAGCCGGATCGATAATTCCAGCGGCGATTAAGTCTTCGTACTTGCCGGTGAGGACATTGTAACCGACGCTAAAAGCGGTCTCGCGCACACCTTCCACGATCACATCGCCTTCCACACCGGCGTTGTTGGCTAACTGACGCAGGGGGGCTTCTAGGGCTTTGGCGACGATATCGGCGGCGACTTTTTCCTCATCGTTAGTCAAAGAAGCTTTGAAAGCCTTCACCTTAGAAGCCAGATGAATCAAGGTTGTACCACCGCCCGGGACGATACCTTCTTCCACGGCGGCTTTGGTGGCATTGAGGGCATCTTCGATGCGGAGTTTGCGATCCTTGAGTTCGGTTTCTGTGGCTGCCCCGACTTTAATGACGGCCACACCGCCGGCTAATTTAGCGATGCGTTCCTGTAATTTTTCCTTATCGAATTCAGAATCGGTTTCTTCTAACTGTTTTTTCAGTTGGGCGAGACGTTTCTGCACATCGGCTTTATTGCGGCTGTCCCCGGAGGCGACAATAATTGTATTGTCTTTTTCTAGGGTGATTTTTGCCGCTTGCCCTAGCAGATCGAGGCTAACCGTGTCAAGACTCAAGCCCACTTCTTCGGAAATCAGACGACCGCCGGTGAGGATGGCGATATCTTGTAAAACCGCCTTGCGACGTTCCCCAAAACTGGGGGCTTTGATAGCGACGACATTTAAGACTCCCCGGGCCTTGTTGACCACTAGAGTGGCTAAGGCTTCGCCGTCCACATCTTCGGCGATAATTAATAGGGGACGACCTTGACGGGCAACGGCTTCGAGGACGGGGACTAATTCAGCGATCGCACTGATTTTTTTATCGGTAATCAGGATCAGGGGGTTGTCGTACTCGACGATCTGTCTTTCTTGATCGGTGATGAAATAGGGAGAGATATAACCGCGATCAATCTGCATCCCTTCCACTACTTCTAATTCGGTGGTTAGGGATTTCGATTCTTCCACGGTGATTACGCCATCGGTGGTGACTTTTTCCATGGCGGTGGCGATCATTTGTCCCACTTCTTCATCGTTGCCAGAAGAAACGGTGGCCACTTGAGCGATCGCATCTCCAGCGATCGGTTTAGCGACGGCGGCGATTTCTTCCACCAGATAGGCGATGGTTTTGTCTAGTCCGCGTCTTAAAGCGACGGGATTGGCCCCGGCGGTAACGTTTTTCAGACCTTCTTTAATTAAAGCCTGGGCGATGATGGTGGCGGTGGTGGTGCCATCTCCCGCTAAATCTTTGGTTTTTGCCGCTACTTCCTGAATTAATCTCGCCCCGGTGTTTTCGAGGGGATCGGACAATTCGATTTCTTTGGCCACGGTGATGCCGTCATTAACGATCTGGGGGGCGCCGTATTTCTTTTCTAACAAGACATTGCGTCCTTTCGGACCGAGGGTGATTTTTACCGCATCGGCCAAGGCGTTGACACCTCTTTCTAGGGCGCGACGGGATTCATCTTTAAAGGCAATGATTTTGGACATGGTATCGCTGTTGTGATAGGACTCCTTATAGTTAATTTAGCACTCTTAGGGCTTGAGTGCTAAGATGCGGCCGCGGTCATTGAGGGGATAACGATGTTGAGGAGATAACGATGTTATGTCCCCACGGCAGACTGAATTGAGTTAAAAAAATAAAAAAAGACCAAGAGAGCCTTCTAGTTTGACAAAAAAAGGATAACTCCGATTAACCCGATTTCGGGTTAATCGGAATGGCGATCGCTTGAACTTGAATTTTTTTTAACTCGGATGTTCCTGACTCTTGGTTTCGATATTTTTAACTTTTTCTTCTCCTAATTTGTTAGATTTTTTGATAATTTTAAACTATATTAATAATCTAATTCCACAGTTAATGTCGCATTTTTTATTGTCGATACTAACGATATTTAACCGAATATAGCGTTTCCTAAGCTAGTGAGGTACACCTGTTTTTCTTCCCCTTTGCCTTTTGCCTCTTGCCTTTTGCCTAAAACCCATAACTTTTGTACCTCAGCAGACTGAAAAACGCTATAACTGCCATCTTCTTGTTCACTTCAAGGGAAGCTCCACAGGCAACTAAAATAGTTTTTATGACAGTTATAATTGATATTCTGATGACTACTTAGTTTTCAAGTAAGAGCCTCCTTAATGAATTAAAAGAATAATATTGATCTTGTATTTGCTACTAAGGATAAACAGGATTACGCCTATACCAATCAACGTAAGTTAAACTTTTTGGAGAAATATTTTGCATAAATTTTTCCAAGTTTTGACGCTCATTTGTGTTAGTCCCTAATCCAAAATCGAGAGAAGATAAAACTGCTCGGCGAATAGTTGGACTTTGACGATCGAGAATGGCAACTAAAAATTTCGGATTTTGATTAGCCCATTGTACAATAACTGTGGCATAATTTTCCTCTACTATCCCATCTATATACGGAGACATTTTAACCAAAGTTTCCGCATCTTTTTGATAGCCATTTGCTGCTTTTTTTCCAAGTTTAATTATAGTCGGCAGTCCCAATTCTATAAGTAAATCACGACCTTGATCACAAGAAATTCGAGAAATTTGACTACCAGCTAACCAACCAGCAAGAGGTAATTTAATTTTCAGCCATTTTTGATGACCCTCACTTAATTGTACAGAACTGCCGCTAGGTAAAGTTGCAATAACGTTATTTCCTTGTATTTGAGGATAGGAACGGATATTCACATAACCATCGCGGGCGGTAACAAAAAATTTTTGACAAGATTCTGCGCTAACAATTGAGTTACCTGTTAGCAATAAAGATAAGGAAAAAATGGTAATTGTGCCTAACATTTATGGTTAGAAAAGTTTTCAATGTACCAATAATTACTAGAGACAATTGAATCATCATTAAACAATTCAATTGCCCCTTATTAAAGATAGGCTAGGGTTTGGGACAAGTTCCTAAACCCCAATCCACAAAAAAGTCTCGTGGGTCAGTTTCCCGAAGCCAACGAACAAAACGTTGATAATCGCCAATCGTATAAATTCCCACACATCCTGCGGTACCAGGAGACTTCTTGCGGCGATTCCAGTCGATGTGAATTTCAATAGCACTTCTACGGGTTGAATTGGGCTTTTGATAAGTTAAAGGCGTTGACACTGGACCAACTCCAGGATCAGGAAATACAAATTTTCCAGAGTAATCATCTTTGTGTGCAGGACCCCCTGCCCATTTAATATTCTCAATTCGCCATAACCCTTCTGGTAGCGGCTCAAATGATTTAGGTACACTAGCGGTAGCCGTCTTAAAAATCTGTCTCGATGGCGTACCAGAACAGACATTAAGACTGTCTTTCAGTTGTCCATCTTTAAAGTATTCCATTTTTAAAACGAAACAACCAAATTCATCTTTTTTGTTGGTTTTGGTTAATTTAAGATAATTTTTACCCGCACTGGGTACGCCGACAGGAGGAGTTACAGGAACTGGATTTCCTTCCCACAGTTTTTTCCAAGTCAGGGGGCCGACTTTGCCATCTGCTTCATTAGCTCCAAAAAATTTGGCTTGGAAAGCTTTAACAGCTTGATCCGTTCCTGAACCAAAGTTGCCGTCAATTTCCCCTTGATAGTAGCCCAAATCTCGCAAACGTACCTGCAATTCCTCAATATCTTGCTTTAAACTGGCGGGAGTATCTTCGTCTGCTCCCATTCCAATTATTAAAAGTTGATTATCCAATGAGGGGGGTGCATCAACTTTTGTGATTGTCGCAAATTCCCTTTTTTGAATTAAGATTCTTTCCCCCGCAGGTACTTGTTTTTCCTGGGGGGCAATGAGGAAATTTTTAGCATTAGGATATTGACGTATGACGGTAATTAAGTCCTCTTTATCCGGGCTTTCTAAAGTCAAAATTTCTATAACATCAGAGCCTTTTCGAGCCACAATAATCGTATCATCATTATTTTTGTCTCGATAGCCCTCTAACCAATCAACTTGAGCTTGTAAGGAGGGTTCAGGCTTGTCTAAAGGTTTTCCTTCACTTCCAGATTTTTCAAATAAAGCCTTTTCTTCACGCCGACGATTAGTTAAACCTTCTAAAACAATTTTCACTCCGTTTTTTGTTGCTTTATTCCAAACTAAAAATTGTTCTGCCGCTCCAGTAAAATCACCACTATTAAGTTTTTTCAGTAGGGTACTTCCTTGAAACGCCCCACCACCGACGTTGTAGCAAAAAGAAACTAGAGCATCGAATTGATTCTGATTGAGTCCTACTGTTACTTTTTTGGTAACTAACTCAGCAAAATCGTCAGCTTCTAATTTTAATAAGTCCTCCGCTTCTGCTTCGGTGACAATATCTCCTAACTCCACAGGTTGCCCATTGGGATAACGAATCGTTCCATAACCAATAGTAGGTATTCCCACTGGATCTAAGTAAGCATTGGCACGAAATCCTTCCCATTTTTTAATTAAGTCAAGACAGATTTGCGAAATTTCCATATTTAATTTACCTCTTAATTCTCAGAATTTGCTCACGGCAAAATATAGTCAATAACCGACCCCAACTATTGCTGAACAGTTACCACTACTCAACTGTTTACCTAGCTTGAAAGCAACACTTAAACAGGCAAACCAAGAGCCGATGGTTCCTCCCATTGACCTAAGGTCAAGGCAAAAGGGTTTGGGAGCAAAGATTGGTTAGTTAGGGAAATAATTTGGGAACAATTTAACTTGCTCTATGATAACCATAGATAAACAAAAAAAATACTTAAATGTAACAAAAAAACACATAAGTCGGCAGGTGTAATTAAATATCAGACTTATCGAGGTTGAATTGAGACACGAACCCCACAACCGGCATAGGTGATCAACTGGACTAACCTATATTACAAATCATTAAGCCGATTGACAGCCTTTCCGATCAAGATGAAGTATAACCTAACCTGGTATCGACTACCGACTCCCCAAAAGCAAAACTTTGTACCTCACTATTAAGATAACTGTTATCAAAACGCGGATATCACTGCCAATAGAGTTCGGTTTTACCGTTATGGGATGAGCATTAACGGGGGTAATATTCTAGGTAAGGAATTTGTATCTAGTCAGTGATGAAGACGATGTTAAAGGGGTCTTTACCGAAATTAAGCGATATTTTCCCGCCGACTGACCATCAGGACCGGGAAACTTTCACCCCCAATGCTTTTTATCCTAATTTATCGGAATGGCTCAAGCGCTCGCAACTGAAAGCGGAAAGTGAGTGGTTCGCAGCGATCGCCGCTTTAGAAAATATCTTATTACAAAACCAAAATAATGCTGCCGCCGGTCGGGGTTTAATTCTCTCCGGTCCGACGGCTTTAGTTAGAGAAAGCAAGGCTTTAACGGGTTTTGAATTTGGTGTTTTCACCGTTAAAGCTTTAAAACATTTACAATGGCCGGGTTTGCAATTGCCTTCTCAGGAAAAATCCGCCGCCGATGTTTCCCCGACGGAGATTCATGAATTGCCTCTCTTGCCAACGGATCCGATTGCTAATGAAAGGTTTTGTCTGGTTTTTAGCGAAAGTTTCGCTCTTTTGCTGGTTTTAGGCGAGGATCAGTGGGGTTTGTCCTCTTTTCAATTTTCCTTTGATCCCGTCCTCACTCAGCAAGCTTGGCAGCAGTTGCGGCAACGATTAGTTAATCTGCGTTATCCGCAAATCGGGACTTTAGAGGCAATTATCGAGGCTAATGGCAGTCCCTCGCCGGATTATCGTCTAGTTAGCCAATTTAGTCGCCAATTACTGCAAAATTTACCCGACCAGTCTAACTTAGACCTGAAAAAAACGAAATCGCCTATCAATGCCGAAATCACTCCCCCAGAGGAAGATAATTCTAATTTAGAATCGGGTTGTGATTTGGAGTTATTGCGCGCCTTAACCCACGAAATTCGCACCCCTTTAACCACCATTCGCACCATTACCCGATTATTGTTAAAACGGGCAAAAGTAACGGAAGATGTGCAGAAATATTTAGAAACAATCGATTTAGAATGTAGTGAACAAATTCAGCGCATGGAATTAATTTTCCGAGCCGCAGAATTGGGTATTAATCCTCTGGTAGATAAACCGATTCAATTAATTCCAATTGCTCTAGAAAAAGTCTTTCAAGATAGTATTCCCCGGTGGCAAAAACAAGCTAAACGGCGCAATGTCAATTTAGAAGTTAATGTACCGAAAAAATTGCCTTCGGTAATTAGCGACCCGAATTTATTGGATCAAATGTTAAATGGAGTCGTGGAAAAATGTACTCGCAGTATGGCTAGTGGTGGTCTGTTACAAGTACATATATCAACGGCAGGAAATCAATTAAAAATGCAGTTCCAAACTCAGGTAAAATCGCCTAATCTTACTTTCAAAGATTTAGGAAAAGTCTTAATGTTTCAACCAGAAACGGGTAGTTTAAGTCTGAATATGAAGGTGACTAAAAACCTTTTTCAAGCTTTGGGAGGTAAATTTATTGTGCGTGAAAAACCCGAAGAAGGTGAGATTTTAACGATTTTCTTGCCCCTCGGACGCATTAAATAAGTTGGGATTATTCTAAAATTTTCATCCTGAAAAATAGGCAAAATTGCCAAGAGGATGCTATAATAGGGCAACAAATATTATTGATAGTTGCCATGGAAAAAACTGTTTTAATTTTAGGTGGCACTGGTCGCATTGGTCAAAGTGTTGCCCTAGATATTATTAATCATACTACAGCTAAAATTATTATCACCGGACGCAAGGAAAAAGCCATTAAATTACTGCCAAGAATGCAGTTTTTGGCTTTGGATTTAGAAGAAATAGACAAGCTTAGACAGGCAATTAAAAATAGTGATTTAGTCATTCATTGTGCCGGTCCCTTTCACTATCGCGATGGCAGGGTAGTAAAAATCTGCATCGAAGAAAAAGTCAATTATATTGATGTTAGTGATCATCGTTCTTTTTATCAAAAGTTAATCCCCTATCGAGAATTAGCGATAAAAGCGGGAATAACTGCCGTGGTTAATACGGGAATTTTTCCCGGTATTTCTAATAGTATAGTGCGGGAGGGAGTCGAACAGTTAGATAGGGTAGAAACGATCCGTTTAAATTATGCCGTAGCCGGTTCAGGAGGTGCGGGATTAACTGTGATGCGGACTACTTTTCTCGGCTTAAAAAAGCCTTTTTTAGCTTGGATTGAGGGAAAATGGCAAGAGATTAAACCCTATACTGCTAGAGAAGTAATTGACTTTCCCGCTCCTTTGGGTAAAACTGGTGTTTATTGGTTTGATATGCCAGAAACCTATACTTTTGCTGAATCTTTTCAAGTGCAAAATGTGATCACAAAATTTGGTTCTATTCCCGATTTTTATAATCATTTAACTTGGATTACTGCCCATATTTTTCCCGATGCTTGGGTAGAAAGTTCTCGGGGAATTGAGTTTTTTTCCCAAGTTAGTTATCGCATGACAGAAGTAACCGATAAATTTTCGGGAATTGGGGTGGCAATGTTGGCAAAAGTCGCCGGATGGCAAGGGCAGCAAAAAGCAGTTTATCAAGCAACTATGCTTCACGAAAACACTGCCCAAGCAGCGGGTTGGGGAACTGGCAGCGTGGCAGAATTAATCTTAGCGGCAAAACTCGAAAAAGCCGGGATTTATCCGGTGGAACAGGTGTTATCCACAGAACTATTCCATGCTACGATGAAAAAAAGAGGTATTAAACTCGATCGCTCCTGTGCAATTGTGGCTTAGAAGATGAAAAAAATCTGGCGTTACTTAGGGCTGTTTTGTTTAGTTTTGTTACTGACTTTATCCCCCATCTTCATGATAGCAGCCCAGAATAATCCTGCTAAACAAGGACAGGAAACACCCCTGGAAACTTTGGGAGAAGTTTTTCCCGTCATGCTTGATAATCAAGAACTTTTTACGATTCGGCAGGGAATAGGTTCTTTTTCAGCGCAAGAAAGAGCGAAATCGATTACAGATAGAATTGAAAAAATTGCCGATGACGATGCTCTTTCTCCTGAAGATTTAACTATAAAAATCGATCCTGAAGACAAAAACCCTTCGATTATTTTGGGAGATACGGTTATTGCTACTATTACTTCTAAAGATGCCAAATTACACGCGGTAAGTCAAGAAGTATTGGCCGAACGAGCTTTGGCAAAGATTAAAGCGGCCATTGTCCGTTATCGTCAAGAACGTCAACCAGATAACCTCTTCAAAGATGCAGTTTTGACGGTAAGTGCTACCTTGGCCACGGTCTTAATTTTCTGGGTAATAATTTTTATATCTTCGCGGGTTTTTCCCCAGATTCAGAGATTAATCACCTCCCTAGTTCCTGGGGTCGTATTCCAAAATTTTGAGATTATTAGTTCCCAGACAATAGGAATTTTTTCCCTAAGAGTTTTGCAATTTATCCGCACTCTGATTATTTTAACTATTCTCTATTTTTATTTAACTTTTGTCCTTCGTCTTTTTCCCTGGACTAGAAAATTTGGTGATGGTTTTCTACAATACTTTTTTAGTGCTTTGGAAGTTATTTCCCAAGAGATAGCAAAATATTTACCCAATATTTTTATTATACTGATAATTGTTTTTATAACTCACTATCTGTTGAGAGCAATTAAACCATTTTTCACTGGATTGGAAAGAGAAAATTTAGTAATTAATGGTTTCTATCCCGATTGGGCAAAACCAACCTATAATTTACTGTCACTGCTGATAATTGCCTTAGCTATAGTCATCGCTTTTCCCTATCTACCCGGATTTAATTCTCCGGCTTTTCAGGGGGTGTCGGTATTTTTAGGGGTGCTATTTTCCTTGGGTTCCACCTCTGCTATCGCTAACGTGGTAGGAGGAATTATCCTCATCTATACCCGCTCTTTTCAACTAGGAGATAAAATTTCTATTGGTGATGTTATTGGAGATGTGATTGAAAAAGGATTATTAGTCACCCGTATTCGCACACCAGCTAATAGAATTATCACGATTCCTAATTCATCGCTGTTAAACACCAATGTGATTAACTTTAGTGTCTCTCAAAGGGAATTCAAACAGCCTTTAATTTTGCAAACCACAGTCACTCTCGGTTATGATTTACCTTGGCGTAAGGTTCACGCAACCCTGAAAGAAGCAGCCTTAGCCACTAAATTTATTGTCTCAGAACCTGCTCCTTTTGTCTTGCAAACCAGTCTCGATGATTTTTATGTCAGCTATCAGCTAAATGCCTACACCGATCATCCTAGCAAAATGGTGTATATTTATTCTGAATTACATCAAAATATTCAGGATAAATGTAACGAAGTCGGTATCGAAATTATGTCTCCTCACTACAAGGCTCTCCGGGATGGCAATCACAGCACTATTCCTGAAAATTATCTGCCGGAAGATTATCAAAGTCCGGCTTTTGGTATTCAGTCAAATCCTCAGAAGTAATAATTTTCCTAATAGCTTTAATCGCTTTTGTCAAGCCCTTTTGAGTTATTGTTGATAATTCTTCACCAAATTCACAGTTAATAGCAGGAATAAATATTCCCCAGGCCCTGGGAGTTTGTTGATAAATTGCTTGAGTTAATGCTAATAAAGAAGCGGGACTTTCTGCATGACCGAAATTATTCCATTCCGTAACTGCCGCTAATTTTTCTATCCGGATATCGGTTTGATTAGATAATACCGCATCAACAAAAATAACTAGGGAAGCATCAGCCATATCGGCCGCTAACTCAGGAGTCAATTGATGGGTAGCGATGACTTGCAGATGAGGCCAATTCTCCTCGGCGATAATTTCGGCTATTCTCACTCCCACTCCGTCATCATTTCTTAAAGTATTACCGTAACCGATGAGCAGTATTTTAAAATTATTCATGGTTATAGCATTTATCTTAATGATGAGGTGCAAAGTTTTCCTTTTTGGGGAGTCGGTGGTCGATACCAAATTAGGTTATAAGCTAAGACGCATTTAAAGCGCTTATTCTTAAGATTAGCCGAATCTCCCCCAATCCCTTTACTGTTGCCTCTTGCAAGAGTGCCTCTTGCCTCGTCTCAACAAGCAATTTAAATGCGCGGGCAGCTTACTTCATCTTAACGAGAAACGCTGTAAAATAAGTATAGGATATCTTCGATGCTCTCGATACAAAGCTTAACCTAATCGATAAATTAACTGAGTCTGGTAAGAAAACTTAAGCCTTGATAGTAGTTTCTTGATGAGCCAAAAATTATGCTATCGACTAACATAGTTTCCTCTAATATTATTCCCCCTCTCGAAAATGGTGATAGATTAACTCGTCCCGAATTCGAGCGCCGTTATCAAGCAATGACACAGCTAAAAAAAGCTGAATTAATCGCAGGAGTTGTTTATATGGCAGCCGCAGTGAGAGCCAAAAACCACGGTAAACCCCACGCTAATATTATCGGTTGGTTAACTGCCTACGAAGTGGCGACACCGGGGGTAGAAACACTGGATAATACTACTGTGCGACTTGATGGGGATAATCAACCACAACCAGATGCTTTATTAAGAATAGAAACCGGTGGACAATCAAGCATTAGTGAAGATGATTATGTAGAAGGCGCACCGGAATTAATCGTGGAAATTGCCGCTTCTACCGCTTCCTACGATTTACACGAAAAACTCAAAGTTTATCGTCACCATGGAGTACAAGAGTATATTATCTGGCGAGTTTATGATGTTCAATTGGATTGGTTTCGGTTAACTGATGGGGAATATTTGCCCCTAGAATCAACTCAAAATAACATCCTTTGCTCTCAAGTTTTCCCTGGATTATGGCTAGATAAAAATGCTTTATTATCGGGTAATTTAGCCGAAGTTTTGGAGGTGTTAAAGCAAGGAATAGTTAGTCAAGAACACCAAGATTTTTGTCAAACTTTGGCTAATCAATAACCCAGATAAATTTGATTTTTTTCTTAGTTGCCTAGGGATGGCTCAGAAAGATTAGCTGACTTTTCTTGCCAATCTTGACCGGTTTTAATCGTCACATCAGAAGCGAGATTCCCCGTACTTTCCACCAAAACTTCCCCGACACCAAGACTGTTATGCAGGTCAGAAGCGAGGGAATTATCCCCTTTTTGAGCAATAATTTTGGTAGTTTCTAGAATTGGCGATGAAGACTTAGAGACAAAAACATTTTCATAACCCAATGAGCGCAGATATCTGACTAGAGTTTGCACCGCTTCTGGATTATCGGTGCTGTCTTCCACAGCTATGCGAGTCGGTTGCGTCGTTTCCTCAATGTCAGCCATAAAAGAGCCGTGGTTAAAATGTTGAGCCACTAGCTCTTGAATTTTACTTTGATTGGGCAACCAATAACTGATCCCCTGCCGACCATCACCATTAAAGTCTCCGGGTAGCAGTAGCATTTGCACATCAGCGCGCTGAGTTTTGGAGGCAAAGCCGGCTAGGGCGAGTAACTCCTCTAAACTGAGATTAGTATCGATATGATTGCGGATAACCTCGATAATATCGGGAATTTTCAATAAAGTTGCTGGTTTTAGGGTTTGTTCCACTAAAGACCGCATTAATTGCTGTTGTCGTTGGATACGACCGATATCGCCGTTAGCATCGTAACGAAAACGGGCAAACTGGAGGAATTTCTCGCCGTTGAGGTGTTGTTCCCCTTTTTTCAGGTCAATGTAGAGGTGTTGACTAAAATCTTTGTACTTCATGTCTTTGGGAACATATACCGTCACCCCCCCCAAAGCATCAATTAATTTTTCCACACCCTGCACATTAATGCGAACATAGCGATCGATAGCCACTCCGTCCAAAAGATGACTAACCGTTTCCGCCGTTAAAGCAGGTCCCCCGATGGCGTTAGCTTCATTGATTTTTTTCTCCCCGTAACCCTCGATATCGGTGCGGGTATCCCGGGGTATGGAAAGCATGGTTAACTTCTGTCTTTGGGGGTCAAAACGCAGTAACAGCATGGTATCGGTTAAACCAGCCAAGGAATTAACCGGGGCATGATAACCCAGATCTGGGGTTTGTGCCTCCTTGACATCGGATGTCAACACTTTCGCGCCAACTACCAGAATATTAACGGGACGGTTGAGGGCGGGAAGTTGCAGATTTTGATAGGATATGGCCTGCTGATTGTTAAAAGCGGCGGCTTCTTCGGGACTAAGAGCAGTTTGTCGCAAAGGTGTGGAGGAGAGAGACACAGCCAACATAGCCCCCGCCGTAGCGGAAACTAGGGCGCAGCCGGTGAAGCCTAGGGCTGTCAGGAACCATTTACCGGACAATCGCCGCTTTTTAACAGGTTTAGCCGCTAATTTGCTTGATTTTCCGCTTTTAAGCCTTGATTTTGTCTTATTAACCACAAATTGCCTCACACAATCACTAAATATCTCCCTAAAACCATATTTAAAGAGATAAACTATTTGTTTTCTCAGATACCCGGAAAATATTACGAAACTAATCGGGTTTTTTAGAGAGTTAGCAGATAATATAGCAGAATTTTTCCCTATAATCGTTCTGCATCTCAATTTTGTACAAATATCTAGGGTTTGTTTCGTGGGAGCGGGGAGTGGGGAAGTGGGGTGTGGGCTTCGGCCGTGAGATCAGCGTTCGACAAAAGCTCACGCCGAGGTCCGAACGGGTGTGGGGTGTGGGGTGTGGGGAAATGGGGAGAATAAATAAAAATAATCTCCTGACGACCGAATCCTGACGACCGAATCCTGACGACCGAATCCTGACGACCGAATCCTGACGACCGAATCCTGTCTCCTATCTCCTATCTCCTCATTGGCTGATTTTCTTGTGCAGAAATAACTTTTGTGGTCGATTAAATAACCAATTGCTCAACCAACCGTCGGTTTTTTGCAGACGATAACCGCTACTTAAGTAGAGTGACTGGGCCGCTAGGTTATTATCGAGAACATGGAGGGAAAGTTCCTCAAAACCCCATTCTCTAGCGATCTGTTCACACTTGAGCAGCAATCTCCGGGCCAGACCAGCACGCCGGCGATCGGGACTAACGGCTAAATTAGAAATATAAGGAATGGGAACAGCCAAAAAAGAACTGGATTTTAAGCTGATTTCCGCCGTAGCGACAATAACTTCCTGAGAACCCGTGGCGGTGACACTGGTTTGACTGACTACCAGACAGTGATAGTGAGGAGTATCGCCGCGCAATCGTCCCCGTAAGTCCTCGTAAATGCCTAATTTAAAGATGGGACGCAGAAAAGACCAATAATTGGCCGTGGGGAAAAAACTATCGGTGAGAATCTCCGCCAAGCTTTTGAGATCTTGGCTTTGGGCCAAACGCACCTCGACGGTAATGGTGGCAGTGTCACCGGTCGCTTCCGAGTCAGAGGGGTTAGACAATAGGTATGAGATAAAACAGGAGTCCACTTTAATCACAGGAGTCGGCGGGGAAGGTGGGGATGGCAGTCCTTATCCGGGAAAGGTAAATAGGGGTGGGAGCTAGTTGGGAGAATCAAGCATCTATCTTAAGGAGAATACCGCAATTTTTCAAGACTACTGAATCAAAATCTCATCCATTCTACTGCCTATAGCCCCAGTTAGGGGAAAGACCGCTATTTTTCGGGAATTTTTTTTGATCGCCAGGCAATGGTTAAGATGGGACGATGCTGGTTAGAACTAATCTCTTTCTTTTTGGGTCAATTAACTATATTCTTTAATCTAATCTATCCTCCTACCCCCCTCTATGATCAAAGAAATTTCCGCTTATTTGCAAGTGTTCCGCAGTCAAAAAATGGCGGCTTTGTTATTCTTAGGTTTCGCTTCTGGATTACCCTTATTTCTCACCAGTCGCACCCTGCAAGCTTGGATGACCACCGAAGGAGTTGATCTGAAATCGATCGGTTTATTTAGTTTAGTCGCTCTCCCCTACTCTCTCAAATTTCTTTGGTCTCCCTTACTCGATCGCTATCTTCCCCCGCTGCTTGGTCGTCGTCGCGGTTGGATTTTAATCGCTCAAATTTGTTTAACTTTAGCGATTGGTTTTATGGCTTTTCAACAACCAAAACAATCTTTAGAATTATTGGCAATTAATGCTTTACTGATTGCTTTTTTTAGTGCCAGCCAAGATATTGCCTACGATGCCTATCGCACAGATATTTTAGAAAAATGGGAGATGGGTGCTGGGGTGGCGATCGGGGTTTTAGGTTATCGTTTGGCTTTAATTTTAACTGGTTCGATCGCTTTAATTTTAGCCGATCACTTTCCCTGGCCCCTCGTCTATCTTTTCCTAGCGGGATTAATGGCTTTAACGATTATTTGGTCTTTTTTCGCCCCAGCTACTACCCCTAGAGATGATCATCCCCAAACCCTTTTAGAGGCGGTTTGGTTGCCTTTCCAAGAGTTTTTTCAACGCTATCGATTCGGTCAAGGAATCGGCATTCTCGCCTTTATTGTTCTCTATCGTTTAGGGGATGCTTTAGTTAATAATATGGTGACTCCTTTTCTCTTAAAAACTGGTTTCAGTCAAACCGCTATCGGGGCGATCCAAGGCGGCCTGGGCATGATAGCAACTATGGTGGGAGTTTTATTAGGTGGTTCCCTGTTAAGTCGTTGGGGAATTAATCGATCGCTCTGGATTTTTGGTGTCTTGCAAGCTCTTAGTAATTTAGCCTATTTTATTTTAGCAAATTTAGGGCAAAATTATCCTTTTATGGTCTTAGCTATTAATATTGAAAATTTCTGCGGCGGCTTAGGCACTGCCGCTTTTGTGGCTTTTTTAATGAGTCTTTGTAATGCTCGTTTTACCGCTACTCAGTACGCCCTCTTATCAAGTTTAATGGCTTTTAGTCGCGATATTTTGGTGGCTCCCGCCGGAGTTGTAGCCGAGGTGATCGGTTGGCAGTGGTTCTTTTTAATCACGGTAATTGCCGCTTTACCTGGGTTAGCTTTATTGCCTTTATTTGCCCCTTGGCAAGAGGAGAATTGAGCTAATTGATGATTTATTCCTCCGATTTCACTCGCATAACTACTAAAGTCATATCGTCGCTACCGTCATTTTCCAACCCGGTAAAAGCGGCAACTTTCCCAAATAAATATTCGAGAATCTGTTCGGGATCGGTGTACTGTTGACAGGCTTCCTTAACTGCCGATAGCCAATTTTTCTGATCAAATCTTTCCCCTTTCGAGTTAACTGCATCGGTAAAGCCATCGGTATAATAGATCAGCGTATCTCCTGCTTCTAATTGCACTTGGGCATCGTCATAGATAGAATCGGCCTCTAAACCAACTAATGTCCCTTCCGTGTCGAGAGACTCTAAATCTCCCGTTTTGGCCCGCCACCAGAGGGTGGGATAATGGGCAGCATTACTGTAGCCAAGACGGCGCGTCAGGGGATCATACTCGGAATAAAATAATGTCACGAAACGATGAGAATTATCGAGATCGGCATACATAACCCGATTGAGATGACGCAAAATCTGGGCCGGGGAGTGGCGATTTAACACTTCCGCTCGCAACATTCCCCGGGTCATGGTCATCAATAATCCTGCCGGGACACCTTTACCCATGACATCACCGATGACTATACTCCAAGGGGCGGTACTAGCTTCCATTTCCGCCTCCGTTGCTGGTTTAAATTGATCGTAGTTGCAGGGGATAAAATCATAATAATCGCCACCAACGCGATTAGCCGTTTTGCAGTGGGCTGCCAATTCTACCCCCTGAATTTTCGGACATTGCCGGGGTAAAAGACGATTTTGGATTTCGGAAGCGATTTCTAACTCTCGATCCTGACGTTCCTTGGCCCGTAATTCGACCGTTAATTCATTATTAGCTATAGCCACCGCCGTTTGATCGGCCACTAGCTGCAACAGTTTACGACGGGTGGGTGTCCAACCATAATCGGGATCGCGACTGAAAACGTATAAACGCCCCCGCTCACTGTTTTTTATCAAAACAGGTGTACTATAAACCTGCGTACCCTGTCCGAGAGTTTGCCGGATTTTATGGTCGAGACTATCGAGAAGCGATCGATTATTTTTATTCTCAAGTGCCGCTTCTTGGTTTAATTGTCGGATAATTGCCTCTAATTGTCGGCGTAGTTCCCCATTAATTTGATTATCTTGGCAATGCAGCTGATCAAGCGCCACTTGACCGTTATTTTTGCTCAAAATCAACGCCCCTCCCTCCGCGTCTGCCACTCGTGCGGCCATCAAGGGGGTAAGATCGAGGAATTGGTTTAAATTATTGAAACTCCGCAGGGCAAACCCGAGGGAACTTAAGAGATTTTGAACTTTGTTTTGTTCGCGATATAAACTGGCGACCAACTCTTTTAAGGCTAAAATTGGCTTGATATCGGTACTGTGATCGCCCATATTGACGGTGGCAGTGGTGAGGGTGTCCCTCGGTTCCGGCTCAGAAAGCATAAAATGATTTTTGTGGCGGTGACATGATTATAGCTAGATGGTCATTGGGTTATGACCTGTTTAAGTTTAACAGTATAGTCGATCTTTTCCTGACCGCCACAATTTAACCCTGATGTTTTACTATTTCGGTTTTGTCACACCGAAGGCTGAGGCTGATAGCTTGACCCTATAATAATTAGGAATATGTAACTCAATCAACTGACTTTATGACCTTGCCTCTCGATGTTCCCACGGCGATTAATCAACGTCGTTCCATTAAAACTTTTACCACCGATCCGATCGCCCCAGAACTGCTGAAAACCCTAGTAGAATTAACCGTTGCCGCACCTAGTAGTTTCAACATCCAAGATTGGCGAATTATTTTAGTACAAGATGAGGCACAAAAGGCCGCTTTAGCCGAGGCCGCTTGGGGACAAAAGCAAATTATCCAAGCGCCGGTTACTTTTGTTTTCGCTGCCGATGCTGCCGCAGGAGGAGGAGATCTAACTCCTATCTATGAACAGGCTCTCAGTACAGGTGCCTGGAGCGAAGGCACGGTAAAATATTTTAAACAGGCAATCCCGGGATTTCAAAAGGCTTTAGGCGAAAAAACCCGGGAATACGCGATTAAGGATGCCATTATTGCCGCTACTCATCTGGTTTTAGCTGCCGAAAGTCTCGGTTTATCTAGTTGTTTTCTCAACGGTTGGATCGAGGACAAGGTAAAAGCTGTGATTGGTGCTGCCGATCATCCCCATCTGGCGATCGCTGTTGTCGTTCCCATCGGTTACGCAGCGGAACCGCGGCTTAATCCGGGGCGTTTACCCTTAGATTACAATGTTTTTGTGGATCGCTTGGGTAATCCCTATCAAATCTAAACTCTAGCGATGATTTTCTCTCCCTCAGCTTGGTTAACGCCCTTTTTTAACACTCCCCTTTGGCGCGCTGGGGGTGTGTCCATCACTCTTGGTTGGATTGTTAGTATTTTTGTGCTGTTTGTTCTTGTCACCTGTCTGACGATCGCTTTTAAAAGTTGACTAAAAAATCGTCTGCTGAAAAGTATCGGTTTTGATGAGGGTAATCGAGAAGCGATCGCGACTCTGGCTAGTTTCGCTTTTGGGGCTTTTGGTTATATTATCCCCCTACAATTGACTGGATTCAATCTCGCTTCGATCGCTGTTTTAGCCGGTGGTTTGGGGGTGGGTATCGGTTTCGGTTTGCAGGAGTTAACCAAAAATCTCACCAGTGGTTTAACTTTGTTGGTGGAACGCAAGTTAAAAGTGGGCGATTTTATCGAATTTGAGCAAACAAAGGGTTATATCTGGGAAATATCGATTCGTTCTACCACCATTCGCACTGTTGATGGTGCAGAGTTAATCGTTCCTAACACAATCTTAACTAGCAATCGCGTCCAGAATTGGCATTATACCGACTCGCGCATTCGAGTCATTGTGCCGGTGGGAGTTGCCTACGGTACAGATGCTTTGATAGTAACGGAAATTCTGATGCAATCAGCCTATATGTCGGGAGAAATTGCCTTTAATCCGCTTCCCAAGGTGATTTTTAACGGTTTTGGTGATAGTGCTTTAAATTTTGAGTTGTGGGTATGGGTGGAAAAAGTCGAACAGGCCGTTTTTCTGAGAAGTTCCCTACACTTCATTATCGAGCATAATCTGCGTCATCGGGCCATAACGATTCCTTTTCCCCAGGGAGAGTTATGGTTGCATAATACCGACAGTTTTGAGGCAGTTAAGGAACAGGATCAGGAGATAGTTAAACCTTCAAAACCGCTATCGTTAAAAGAAATGTTATTGGGTGATTTCTGCTCAAGAAGATAAGCTGCCCGCGCATTTAAATTGCTTGTTGAGACGAGGCAAGAGGCACTCTTGCAAGAGGCAACAGTAAAGGGATTGGGGGAGATTCGGCTAATCTTAAGAATAAGCGCTTTAAATGCGTCTTAGCTTACCTGATAGATTAAAATAGGGGAAATGGCGAGTAGGAAAGAAAAAAATGGTGTCTATGCCAGAAGATACAGCCTTAACCCCCTCTCAAATCGAAGACTTACGTTTTGCAGCTAAAAAGATGACGGGAGCTTCTCGGCGAGCCTTTCAAGGGAGGATTTGTCA
>NZ_JAPZSO010000093.1:0-50053 GCF_027531715.1 Microcystis sp. LE19-8.1F
GCACCATGCCATCCTAGATGGGGTTGAAGGGCTTGCTTTAAGGCGCTATACTGATTCATAGGGTTTTCGAGATTAGTGCTATTTCTCATAAAACCCTACTCCCGCCTACTTTTCAAGCTTTTTGTCCTGTACTTAGCACCACAACTAGGGGAGAGCTTTAAAGATTAGCTATTTTTCTGGTGATAGTGAGGATGAAAGGTTTCCAAGCAAGACTGATTAAATAACCCAATCCTGCCACTAAAATAATTGTCGCCCCTGAGGTGAGATTTAAACTATAGGATAACCATAAACCAATCAAAGTAAAGACAATTCCTAAAATAATCGCTAGGACCATCATTCCCTTCATATTTTTAACAAATTGTCCACTGATAGCCGCAGGAATAGTTAACAAAGCAATTACCATAATTAATCCTACTACCTGCATTACTGCCACAATAGTTAAAGCGGTTATTCCCATTAAACCTAAATAAATTATCTCCACGGGAATATTACGAATAATCGCAAAGGTTTCATCAAAAGATATGGCTAACAACTCCTTATAAAAGATACTAACTAAGGCTATAATTAATATATCTATGCCCGCCATTATCCATAAATCATCCCTCGGTACAGTTAAAATACTACCAAAAAGATAACTCATTAAATCAGCTTTATACCCGGGGGTTAAATCAATAAAAATTACCCCAATCGCCATACCAATCGCCCACATCACCCCGATTAAAGTATCGGCTCTCTCGCGGATGCGACGCTGTAAAAACCCCATGCCTAAAGCCGAAAAAAAGGTAAAAAATATCGCCCCCACCACGGGATTAATCCCCAAAAAATAACCGATTCCTATCCCTCCATAGGCAGCGTGAGCGATTCCCCCACTGATAAAAACCACGCGATTAACTACTACCAAAGTACCAACAATCCCACAGGCAATACTAACCAATATTCCTGCTGCGATCGCATGGCGCATAAAATCAAATTGTAAAGCCTCTAGCATAGGTTGTTTTCAGTAATCAGTAATCAGTAATCAGTAATCAGTCAACAGTCAACAGTAATCAGTAATCAGTAATCAGTAATCAGTAATAAAGACAGTACTGTTAATGTTATTTAATAAGGACCCAGACAGAATTAATTACACATATTTTTCCCTTGCCTCGGCAAAAATAAGGATTAAATGGCCTAAAATCTGTCACGAGACCATTTAATTAATTATTATTCATTCTTAATTCTCCTAACTACTGACTACTGGCTACTGACTCCGTTCGTGAGCTTTTGTCGAACGCTGATCTCACGGCCGAAGCCTAACCCTAACAACAATTTTTGATTTTTACAAGGGGTTTTCTCTTTCCAGAGTGTGGATTTAATTTTGTCCAACTACTTACTCCTCACTTCATACTGCTGACTGAAAACTCAAATCTGATCACTAATCACTGCCTAGTAATTTAGGATCATACATCCACTGACATCAATTCCTCGACTAAATCAAAATTAGCCGTTACCGATTGCACATCATCGAGGGATTCTAGGGTGTCGATTAACTTGAATAAAAGACGGGCCTGCTCTCGATCGCTCACTTCTAGGGTATTAGTGGGAATCCAGCGTAATTATGCTTCTTTAAGCTTAAATCCCGCTTCTTGGAGAACTTTATTCAATCTCTCCAGGTTAGACACCTCAGTAAACACCTCTGCTCCTTGACCTTCCTCCTGACTCTCAAAAAACTCGTAGGATTGGGCTTCTCCCTCTAGGGAAGCTTCTAAAAGCTTATCCTCATCAATAGTTCCCTCAAGGCGAATTACCCCCTTATGGTCAAACATCCAGCCCACACAGCCCGTTTCGCCTAAATTACCGCCATTTTTGCTAAAAGCCGCCCGCAGAGCCGCTGCCGTGCGATTGCGATTATCGGTCAGTGCTTCGATCAGGATCGCCACCCCTCCGGGACCATAACCCTCGTAGCGAATTTCTTCAAAAGCCGAGTCATTTTCAAAAGTTCCCGCCCCTTTAGCGATCGCTCTTTCGATATTTTCATGAGGAATACCGGCCGCCTTGGCTTTTTCGATCGCCGTGCGTAGCTGAAAATTGCCCGCCGGATCGGCAACCCCGTTACGGGTAGCCACGATAATCGCCCGGGATAACTGGGTGAAAGTTTTGCCTTTTTTTGCGTCAACGCGGGCTTTTTGTCGTTTAATATTTGCCCATTTACTATGACCAGCCATATCTATAACGGTTATCTTAATGGTGAGGTACGCTGTATCATCGAAAATACTGGGTTTAAAACCCCGTCCTTTTAGGACGGCTTGACATTGAGAATGTTTCGCTAATCAGTGAACTGAAAACTCACATCTGATCAATGATAACTGATAAATGATACGATTAGTCTGGGCTTCACCTTGACGAGAAAGATTGTCATCGATGGCGAAAAATTCTCTTCGAGATTATTTAAATAAAACGGCGACCATAATAATTAACCATTGCCTGACTAATCAAATGGGCAAATTGGTAGTTGGATATAATCCAGGTATCAAGCCAGAGATTAATATCGGCTGTTCTAACAATCAAAACTTTGTGCAAATTCCTTTTTGGCAGTTGAGACAAAAACTGAAAGATTTGTGTTCGAGGTACGGAATGGGGTATGGTGAACAAGAGGAATCTTACGCCTCTAAAGCTAATTTTTACGATCAAGATCAGATTCCTATTTACAATGCCAATAATCCCAGTCAACAGAAGTTTTCTGGCAGAAGGATTAAGGGAGGATTCTATAGAATAAAGGATAAGCATCTTGTGGCCGCCGATATTAATAGGAGTGCCAATATTTTAGTTAAAAGTAAGCACAGACTCAGTGTTGAGCGAGTGTCTAGCGGGTTTTTGGCTACCCCTTTCAGGATTTACATCTCTTAAGAATCCCCGTCCGTTTTAAGTGTCAAAATTAAAATAAATAGGGTCATCTGGCCGAATTCGGTTAAAACCGACTTGAATTATTACTTTGTCTGAGGAGCTTTTCAAATTGACAGACGATCGCGTTTATTGGTTAGCATGGTCAAGTATTGCTGGAGTTGGGCCAATTTCCCTGAAGCGACTCTATCAGCATTTTGGCAGTGTCGCTGTGGCTTGGAATGCGTCCGCTTCTGCGATCGCAGAAGTGGCGGGATTTGGCAAAAAGTTAATGGTAGCGGTCCAGGAAGGGCGATCGCAAATTGACCCAGAAGCTCTTTTCGCCGAACATATCCAGAAAAACCCCCTTTTTTGGACTCCTAGCGACCCAGAATATCCCCGCTTTCTCTGGGAAATTCCCAGTCCGCCCCCCTTACTTTACTATCAAGGAAAGGTCAATTTAGGGGAAAATCAGGGAAATATCCCCACCGTCGCCATTGTGGGTACTCGTAACCCCACGGAGCACGGCCGGCGCTGGGCGCGGCGCTTAAGTACCCTTTTGGCCCAACAGGGATTTACTATTGTTTCTGGTATGGCCGAAGGAATTGATGGAGAGGCACACCAAAGCTGTTTAAAAGCGGGGGGAAGGACGATTGCCGTCTTGGGAACGGGGGTCGATGTGGTTTATCCTAGTCGTCATCGGCAGCTACAGGCGGACATCCAAAAGCAGGGTTTAGTCATAAGTGAACATCCTGCGGCAACTCAACCGAATAAAGCCCATTTTCCCAGTCGTAATCGCATTATCGCCGGTTTAAGTCGTGCGACGATTGTTGTCGAGGCCCCAGAAAGGTCAGGCTCCCTGATCACTGCCAGTTATGCTAACGAATTTGGCGGCGATATCTATGCTTTACCCAATTCTCCCGATATTGCTGCCGCTAGGGGTTGTTTACAACTGATTCATCAGGGGGCAGAAATTATCGTTTCTGAGGAGAAATTATTAGAAATGTTGGGGGCAATTCCCACCATAAACCAATCTGCACCAGTTAATCTCTCCCCTTCACTCCCTCCAGAGAAATCCCCAGTAGTTAATCTTACTCCTCAACCGAATCTAGAACCTAGATTGGTACAAGTGTATGAGTTGTTTGATAGAGATGCTCTGTTGTTTGACATTATTGTTCAAAAAATGCAAATCCCCACCTCAGAAGTGGCGGGGATCTTATTGGAATTAGAATTAATAGGTTTAGTGACTCAGTTACCCGGTATGCGTTACCAGAAAACCTAGTCAACTACTCTACAGGTGTTTAGTTAGGGTATTAGCTAAAGTGGTTTTCGGTACAGCCCCGACCACCATATCGACTTTTTGACCTCCTTTGAAGATCATCAGAGTGGGAATACTGCGAATCCCGTACTGACTAGCGACATTGGGGTTTTCGTCGGTGTTGAGTTTCACCACCTTGACTTGCCCTTCGAACATTTCGGCAATTTCTCCGACAACGGGAGCCACCATTCGACAAGGGCCGCACCAAGGAGCCCAGAAATCCACTAGGACAGGGTCGGCACTATCTAAAACTACTTCTTTAAAGGTGGCATCTGTAACGGCAGGAACCTCTGACATACTTAAGAAATCCTCTAGTAATCACGGTTATCTAGAATACGCAAAAATTCCATTCTAGAGATTCGTGGTGCGATGTTGACATTCCACTGGTGAAAAGGACGAGAACTAGCTCTAAATCCAATGTAGAGGCTTTAACTTGCATCAGAGGTAGCTTCTTGGATCAATTTCACAAGGGGCATTCTTGTATTTTATAACCCTAGAGGCTCTATTTTGACTTTTTTTTGATAAAGTTTTGTAATATTGCCCCGGTCAGGGAGGGGTGATGGCAGCCAGATCAAATTTTCCTGAAGAAAAACCCGAAAAGTCAGCGATTTTATCTAGACTTAACCTGAGTTTGATTATGATCAGCATAGGCCACCTCCTAATTGAGCTTTTCTATGAAAATTCTGGTCTTAAATGCGGGATCGAGCAGTCAAAAAAGTTGTTTGTACGATTTAGAGTTTCTCCCCGGCCATCCTCCCCAACCAATTTGGGCAGCGGGGATCGATTGGACTGTTAACCCTGATTACGGGGTTTTAACGGTAAAAGCTAAGGGAATTAAACAGGAAATTAATCTTTCTAGTCAGGATCGTCCGGCGGCAATTGCTCGGATGTTAGATACCTTAGTCACTGGCGAAACTAAGGTAGTAGCCAACCTCGCCGACATTAGTATAGTCGGTCATCGAGTTGTCCATGGTGGCACGGAATATTCCCAGGCGACCATGATCACTCCGCCAGTCAAAGAAACGATTAAAAAGCTGATTCCCCTTGCTCCTAGCCATAATCCCGCTCATTTAGAAGGAATTGAGGCAATCGAGCAAGTTTTCGGCGATGTTGCTCAAGTAGCAGTGTTTGACACTGCTTTTCATCGTTCTATCCCTCCTGAGTCTTCTCTTTATCCCATTCCCTACCAATGGAGTGAACTGGGAATCCGTCGCTATGGTTTCCATGGCACCAGTCATCAGTACTGCTCCCAACGGGCCGCCGAATTGCTGGGAAAACCCCTAGAATCCTTGAAAATGGTGATCTGTCATCTGGGCAATGGTGCTTCCCTATCGGCAGTCAAGGGGGGTAAAAGTATCGATACCACCATGGGATTTACTCCCCTAGAGGGATTGATGATGGGAACCCGCAGCGGTTCGATCGATCCAGGGATTCTGATTTATCTAGAGCGAGAATATCAATATAATCCCGATAGTTTAAATGGCTTGCTCAATAAAGAATCCGGTTTAAAGGGAATTTCCGGTATTTCTGGGGATATGCGGGCAATTACCACGGCAATGGCCGAAGGCAACCAGAGGGCAAAATTAGCATTTGAGATGTATATTCATCGTCTGAAAAGTTTAATCGGATCGATGATCGCTTCTCTAGAGGGGTTAGATGTGTTGGTATTTACGGCAGGAATCGGCGAAAATTCAGCTTTAGTACGGGAAAAAGCCAGTCAAGGCTGGTCTTTTTTGGGTTTAGAGTTAGATTTGGCTAAAAATGCCGCCCATCCCCAGGATGAGGATATCGCCAGCGAGACATCTAAAGTGCGAGTGATGGTAATTGCTACGGCGGAAGATTGGGCGATCGCACGAGAATGCTGGCATTTATCTCCATAGACCTTACCGTTGGCCATTCTCTTTTGGCTGTTCCGCTGCGGGAATCTCGATAATCGGATGGTTGAGAGCAATCATCAAATGGTCTCCCTCTTGGCTAATATTGCCCGGACTGATTGCCATTCGAGAGAGAGGAGCATTGCGTCCCGAGACGAAGTAGGAGCCAACAGCGATCGCCATAGCAGTGAAAATTGCGCCACCATAAACATAATATTGCCGACGACGCTGACCATCGACTTTTCTCAACACCTGTTCTGCTAACTGGTCGCTGGCAATAGTAACCGGTACGGGAATTTGCTTTAAATTAGTTTGTAATCCCAAGAGCTGCTGATAGAGTTTTTTAGCAGCAGCATCATGGTCTAACCAATGCTGAACTAGCTTCCTTTCCTCTACCGTTACTTCGTTATCAATATAGGCACTAATTAAATCGAAACGATCAGCTTCTTCGTTATCCTCATCTAAGAATAAAATATCCTCGGTTGCGGAGTTGGAATCGCCGTCATCGTGACGTAACAAAGACTTGATCCATTGAACGTCTTCGGGTTGATAATTATTCATGGTTGACCTCGACCGGAAGCGATCGGTATGCAATCACTTTTCACCAGCACGGAGCTAGTTAAATTTAACGACTCCTCACTTCGGCCGTTAGTGCCGAATCACCACAATTTTCTTTAGCCTTCCGTAAAATAGGGCTGTAAAACAGATTGTAATTTAGCGCGAGCGCGAGCAATGCGGGATTTAACAGTTCCTAAAGAAACTTCCGTGATCTCGGCAATTTCTTCGTAGGCCATACCTTCAATTTCTCGGAGAATAATAGTTGTCCGAAAAGCTTCAGGTAAATCAGCGATCGCCGCCTGTAATTGATCGTAGAATTCGTGGGTGGTGAGATGTTCATCGGGACTGGGGTAATCGGACTCGATATCCCAATCGATTTCGCCATCTTCCACGCGCCGGGGAGCATCGAGGGAAATGGGGTGATTAACCCGCTTGCGTTTCCGCAATTCGTCGTAAAAAAGATTGGTAGCAATGCGACTTAACCAACCGCGGAACTTGAGGGGTTCATGGAGACGGTTAATATTGCGATAGACGCGAATCCAGACCTCTTGAGCCAAATCAGCGCGATCTTGCCAATCGGGAGCCAAATGATAGAGTAATTTATCAACATGAGCTTGATAGCGTCGCAGCAGTTCCGCAAAAGCTGCTCGATCTGGCTGACACCCTTCCTGACAGCGTGCAATTAGATCGTAGTTGGAGAGTTTGTCAGGGGACACGGGGTTTTGAGACTTTTTGGACTCAAGTGACCAAGATGCTGGAATCGATTGACTCATGGGATTTCCTCAAGGGTATAAGCTCCTCACTCAGAGGTTGAGGACGGGAGAAGTCAGTAAAGGTTCCCGAAAATAAATAATTTTTTTCCCATATTTTTATTCTAACTGATCGAAGCGATCGGATCGGGTTCCCATAGCTGAGTCGATAGCCAAACTCTCAAGCTCAAACCCCTTCCGTCGGATTTCTTGTTTTCTTCTGGTTTGTCTGACTCTAGTTGCTGATTTACCGAAGGGTTTGTCGATTCACCTTCCTCTTAGTTGTAAAATGCCTGTAACTCTAGTCTCTCCCCAACCCCCAACCCCTATTTTCCGTCTAAACTTTTGTCTAGGGGTAGTCTGGGAAAGTATGGACAACTGTTAAACTAAGTAATTCGGGACTCAGATCACAATATAGACTATGGCTTACTATTGGTTTAAAGCATTTCACCTGATTGGGGTGGTTGTTTGGTTTGCGGGATTATTTTATTTAGTACGTTTGTTTGTATATCATGCGGAGGCAGCAACAGAAACGGAACCCGCACAAGCTATTCTGAAAGCGCAATACGAGATCATGGAGAAGCGACTCTACAATATCATTACCACACCGGGGATGATTGTCACCGTGGCCATGGCGATCGGTTTAATCTCCACAGAACCGGAAATTTTAAAATCGGGATGGTTACATATTAAATTATCCTTTGTG
Organism: Microcystis sp. LE19-8.1F; assembly: GCF_027531715.1. NCBI lineage: Bacteria > Bacillati > Cyanobacteriota > Cyanophyceae > Chroococcales > Microcystaceae > Microcystis > Microcystis sp. LE19-8.1F. The sequence goes on from NZ_JAPZSO010000093.1 coordinate 8,065, forward strand.
GTTCTTTTACTGCTCTATCATTTCTACTGTGGTCGCATCATGAAAAAGCTAGAAAAAGGGGAATGTAATTGGACGGGACAACAATTCCGGGCGTTAAATGAAGCACCAACCCTGTTATTAGTAGTTATTGTCCTTTTGGCAGTATTTAAGAATCAATTACCCCTCGATTTGACCACTTGGTTAATTGTAGCTTTAGTGGTATTAATGGCGGTGACAATCCAACTTTATGCTAAAAAACGTCGCCAAGATCAAGAAAAACTTCGGCAAAATACTCCCCAAAAAGAGGAAGTAGCGACCAGGTAAATTATCCTAATCCTTTTCTAGGTTTCCAGGATAACAGTTAAGAGTGGTTTGACAGCTGTGGGATGGTCTTTTTAGTCCATCCCAATTGTATAGGGAGAAACCTTTAGCTTTTAATTTTTTGGCTTTTTGCTATTTTTGAGCTTATACCAAAACTATTTGTAATAGTGTGATTAACTCCCAAGCTATGGATTGTTTCTCCCCGCTCCGGCGCTCCGCTGCTCCCCTATACTTTTTAAACAGGATTTAGTATTATAAACCTCTTGCATAATTAATTTTTCAGGGTTCAAAAACGGCAAAAATAAGGATTAAATTGCCTAAAGTCTGTAAATAGACCATTTAACTGATGATTATTTATTCTTAATTCTCCTGACTACTGACTACTGGCTACTGACTCCTAACCCTAACAACAATTTTTGATTTTTACAAGAGGTCTTATGAATAATTGCTGGATAGATTGGGAAAAAATAACTAGGGATTTTCTGAGTTCCCGCAAAATCAAGCAAGTTGCTGAATTGCGAGGATTCTATCGAGTTAATCCCTCTGGTATTCCTAGAATTCCCCCCGATTTAGAGTTGAGAGACTACCAAAATACAGCGATTATCAGTTGGTTTCGTAATCGGGGACGGGGAACTTTAAAAATGGCCACCGGCAGCGGTAAAACTATTACTGCTTTAGCTATTGCCATGGAACTTTACCAAGCGATAGAATTGCAAGTATTATTAGTGATTTGCCCCTATCGTCACCTAGTCAATCAATGGCAACGAGAAGCGGAAAAATTTAATCTTAAACCTATTTTAGCCTACGAAAGTGTCCATATATGGCAAAGTCAACTATCCACAGAATTATATAATGTGCAAGCGGGTAATCAAAAATTTGTCACTATTTTAACTACTAACTCAACTTTTATTAGCGAGGGGTTTCAATCACAAATAAAATTTTTTCCTGATAAAACTTTAATCGTTGGTGATGAAGCCCATAATTTAGGTTCCCCCCGATTAGAAGAGTTATTACCCCGTTCTTTAGGTCTAAGATTGGCTTTATCCGCCACTCCTGAAAGATATTTTGATGAGGAAGGAACCGACGCTATTCTTGATTATTTTGGGCAAATTCTACAGCCAGAATTTACCCTAGCTGATGCTATTAGTAAAGGTGCTTTAGTCAATTATTTTTATTATCCAGTCTTGGTTGAATTAACCGATGGTGAGGCTTTATTATACGCAAAATTAACCCAAAGGATCGGCTGGATTTTACAGAAAAATAGTAATTTCAATGGCAATGAAAATTTGACAGCATTGTTAATGCAAAGGTCACGATTAGTCGGTTCAGCAAGTAATAAATTACAGGCTTTACAACAACTGATGCAAGAGCGTTTAGATACGAATCATACTTTATTTTATTGTGGGGATGGTTATCTGGAAAATTATACTGCTAATTATCGTCGTCAAGTAGAGGCAGTTACTCATTTATTGGGCAATCAATTAGGTTATCGAGTTGCTACCTACACCGCAGAAACTTCCCTAGAAGAACGAGAAAAAATTCGCCAACAATTTGAGGAGGGTTATCTGCAAGGATTAGTGGCAATTAGATGTTTAGATGAGGGAGTAGATCTGCCATCAATTCAAAACGCAGTCATTCTGGCTAGTAGTGGTAATCCTCGACAATTTATTCAGCGTCGCGGGCGAATATTGCGCCCCCATCCCGAAAAAAAACAGGCCACTTTATTTGATATGATTGTTATGCCACCCACCTTAGATCGAGAAATCTGGGAAGTAGAAAGGAATTTATTACGCAAGGAATTAAAACGCTTTCTAGAGTTTGCCCAATTAGCTATTAATGCTCAAGAAGCTGAGACTAAACTAGGGGAGATTCAAGATAGATATTGTCTTTTGTCTAATTAAAACTTGAAAAGTTAAATCTTGGCAGCTTTTATGCTAGGATAGAGGTTAGTCAAGAATTGATCGCTGAGAAAAATTAACCCAACCGAATAGCGATCGATAAAGTTGTATAATTTTCTTTCCTCTACTTCTAAACTTCTATGCCTCCCCGTCAACAACCCCGCCGCATTGCCCGAGAACTTGCCCTTTTGAGTTTAAGTCAGATTAAAGGCAATCCTGAAAACCTGGAACAGCAAACTTTAAACGATTTAATTTTAGTCGCAGTTAGAACCTTAACCCTGGAAATTCAAGAAACCTTAGAAACTGCCGCTGCTGAAATTAGTCGTGGTAATGAACGGATTCTCGCTAGTGATACCAAGGCAACAAATCTAAAAAGCGCCCAAACCATGGTAAAAGAGGCAATTTCTCTTACCCATAATGCCATTAATCGTTTGGGAACCGTGATAGATTTTCCCGAAATTGTCCAGTTATCTAGTCAGTACGAAGTGCGGGAATATGCCCTAGAATTAATCGGTACAGTCTATCGTCGTCGTGCGGAAATCGAACAGGAATTAACCAGCGCTTTAGTAGATTGGCAACTGCATCGTTTACCAAGAATTGATCGGGATATCCTGCAAATTGCCGTGGCAGAAATGCTCTATCTCGATATACCTCAAAAAGTAGCAATTAATGAAGCGATCGAATTAGCCAAACGTTATTCTGATGATGAAGGTTATCGCTTTATTAATGGCGTTCTCCGACGGGTAACAAATAAGCTAAACGAAGCAGAAAAAGCCGTATCTACCCAGAGTTAAACGGGGAGTAAATTAATACTACAATGACCACATTTTATAGGGAAATTTCTGTAAGTTGCTATTGTAGTAGCACCCATCTCCCGTGACTTCTTCGCCGATCCAATCAGGAATAGTAATGACTTGCTCCTCTTGTTCTAACTCAATTTCAGCCATAATTAAACCTTGATTATCTCCTAAAAACTCATCAACTTCCCAAGTTAAATCATCCAAAGAAATGCGATGACGAATTTTTTCAATTAAAGGTTTTTTACAGAGGTTTTCTAACATGATCTCCGCATCTTCTAGGGGAATTGCATACTCGAACTCCAGCCGACTAATACCCTCAGTCTTGCCTTTAATGGTTAAATAACCCAGATCTCCAACTACACGAACTCGCACAGTTGTCAATCCCTCTTGGGTAGGAATATATCCCTGACGATACAACTTCCCGGTCGCAAGCGATCGCCAAGAATCCCCTTTAACCAGAAACTTCCGTTCAATTTCAACAGTCATAAGTTTTTGATTAAGCCGTAGCCACGGCAGCACCCTGGGTTCCTAGTTGAATTAACTCGATCTTGTAGCCATTAGGATCTTCCACGAAAGCAATCACCGTAGAACCGTGTTTCATCGGGCCCGGCTCCCTGGTAACATTACCACCAAGGACTTTAATTTTCTCACAGGTGCTATGGATATCATCCACGCCTAGGGCAATATGACCGTAAGCATTACCCACTTCGTAGCGATCGACTCCCCAATTATAGGTCAGTTCGATGACAGCATGATTAGCCTCATCGCCATAACCGACGAAAGCGAGGGTAAATTGACCATTGGGATAGTCTTTCTGGCGCAGTAACTTCATTCCTAGCACATCGCAGTAAAATTGTAGAGATTCCTGCAAGTTATTGACCCGGAGCATGGTGTGTAAGAGACGCATGATTATTTTTAGATGACATCGATCGAAAAATTACTTATCCTTGATTGTAACCAGTGCTTGGGCCTTCTTATCTCCTTGAGGCTCAACCATTATAATAATACAAGTGTACGAAAAACTCACCAGTAAAATCACCTGCTCCCCAAAGCGGTTAATAGCTGTGAACAGAATCACCTAGTTTGATCAAATCTCTGGGACTGCAATATAATGTTAAATGTCTAGGGAAGTATAGAAAATAGGAATTGGCACGGGTTAAAACTATGCGTTTTTATTTAGAGTATATCAATCACTTAGGTCGTTTACAGAAAAAATCCGCCCATCGTCGTCTGCAAGCGGGTTTCACGATTACAGAAGTTTTACTGGCAGGTGTAATGATGCTGATTGCCGTCTTGGTGTCGGGAATTGGCGTGATTAACCTGCTCAGAAGCAATTATCGAGCTAATGCCGATAGTGAAATCCGAAATAATCTTAATCGTACTCTAGAGTTTGTTTCAGACGACCTGAGACGGGCAAGAATTATCCTTCCGAGGGAAGATGTGATCAAGACGGATAAAGTACCCAATTGGGAAACAATAAAAGCAAACAAAGGAGCGCAAGCAGTTCTTGCTTTCCAAATTCCCGACCCCAACAATCCCGGTAATGCTCCACTCACTCAACAGATCGTTTACTATACCGCAGACCCTCAAAACAGCTTAACCGGTCCGCGAGTCTTGTGGCGCTATGGTCCGGACTTGGACGCTAATGGCAACTACATCACCCCCGCAGATATTAATACTTGGCAACATTCCCCCGTCACTGATAGGTTAGCGGCGGCTGCTGTTAGCCCCAATTGTCCCAAGGATTTTAACCGAATCCCCGCCAATCCTAGCAGTGCGGACGGTTTTTATACCTGTGTTCGCGAACTTGGTGATCAAGTGATTTTGAATGCCAACGCTCAGGTAGAGATGACTACTCTGACTGCTGGAAAAAGGGATAAAGTTGACTACGCTGCCAGTACCAGAGTTGCCACCAGAGCCTTTGAACTATTTGATATCCCACCCACTTTTGCTCTGGGAGCTAATATAGGAGCTAAGAAAATAGAAACTATACCCGTCCTTAACATAGCAGCAAATGTTATGGCTGAAGTTATTCAAGGACCCAATTGTTCCCCCTGCAGTGTTGCTGCTTCGCCTGACCCTAATGCTCCGCCACCAGGAGTAGATATTCCTTCAACTGTTCCGGTAAATGCTGGAGAAGCTGTTATAATCAGGGTCAATGACCTGATTAATAACCAATTTCCGGATACCAGTCAGGGTCAAGAAATAAATGCATATACCTCTACTAGCACCAATTCACCCAGGCCCCTTAATAATAACCAGGTTTTATTGGTGTTTACGACGAGTACGACTCCGCTAAACTCCTATCAGGTTTTATTAACTATTACCCCTAAATAAACTTATGGCAATAAGCTGGAACCTTGATGTTCTCCTCCTTAGTTAACTCTATTACTTCCAGGAAATCATGGTAAAATCCCCTTAACTGGATTCTGGGCTAAAAAATCTAACTTAAACAGCGAATTGCCTCCAATAAACCCCTCGCTTTGTTGAGGGTTTCTTCGTACTCTTTCTCCGGCTCAGAATCAGCTACTAACCCTGCTCCCGCTTGCACAGAAACCAGATAATTTTGATTACCTTGGGGACGAACAATCATAGTGCGAATCGTGATCGCACTATTTAACTGTCCCTCAAAATCGTAGTAACCATAAACCCCTGAATAGGGACCACGACGACAGGGTTCTAATTCATGGATAATTTCCATGGCGCGAATTTTCGGGGCCCCACTGACGGTTCCCGCCGGAAAACAAGCTTTTAATAAATCCCAAGCAGTTTTATCGGTTGCTAAATCCCCCACCACATTACTAACAATGTGCATAACGTGGGAATAACGTTCAATGATCATTAATTCATCCACTTTGACCGTACCTCGATCGCACACCCGGCCTAGATCATTTCTGCCCAAATCCACTAACATAATATGCTCGGCAATTTCTTTGGGATCTTGCAGTAAATCCGTTGCTAAAGCTTGGTCTTCATTGAAGTTTTGTCCCCGGCGACGGGTGCCAGCAATTGGTCTGACCGTAGCCTTTATTTTACCTAATTCGTCCCGTTCTGCCTTAACCATCACTTCAGGACTAGAGCCAATAATTTGCCAATCCTTAAAGTTATAAAAAGCCATGTAGGGAGAAGGATTAATCAGACGCAGAGAACGATATAAATCGAAGGGATGACCCTGATAATTGGCATTTAAACGCTGGGAAATAACCACCTGAAAAATATCCCCCGCTTTGATATAATCCTTAGCTTTCAGGACATTTTGACAGAATTTTTCCTGAGTTGTATTGCTTTCATAGACTAATTCTTTCCCCTGACCAACCGGTAATAATTCTAGAGTTTTGGCATTAGTTGGTAGGGGTAATCGTAACTTGAGAACTAACTGGGTCACTCGATCGCAGGCCGCTTGATAAGCGGCCGCTAAATCGGGATTTTTACCCCGGATATCGGCATAAGCTATCGCCCAGATTTTCCGTTTAACTTGATCGAAAATAATTAGATTATCCACCTGCATCCAAATACCATCCGGTAGATCGGCATCGGTAGCGGGATAAATAGGCACTCGCGGTTCGATCCAATTAATTAATTCATAACCCCAAAAACCAAATAAACCCCCTATTCCGGCGGGTAATTGCGGCAATTTAACCGGCACAATCGGGGCTAAACATTGAGTTAAAATCTCGAAAGGATCCCCGGAAAAAATCTCTTGAGAACCATCGCGAAAAGTTTGGGTAGTGGTGTTTCCCCGCGCTTCTAATACCCAGACGGGATCGCCTCCTAAAAAGCTGTAGCGTCCCAAGGTTTCGCCCCCTTCCACCGACTCTAATAAAAAATTGTAGGCTTGATCGGCACAAATTTTATACCAGGCCGAAACGGGCGTTTCTAGGTCAGCGATCCATTCTTGATAGACAGGAATAAAGTTACCTTGGCCGGCGAGTTGACGAAAGCGATCGAAGTCGGGGAAGATCATATTTTGATGGTTCAGGAAACGGATAGCACAACACTTGTAGGGGAGAAAACTGATACTAAATCCTGTTTAAAAGGTATAGGAGAGTGGGAAGAAGGAATTAGGAATTAGGAATTAGGAGTTATGAAGGAGTGGGAAATGGGAAGTGGGAAGTGGGAAGTAACAGAAATCGAGAGTCAGAAGTTAAATCTTGGGGCTAAATAGCTTCTAAATCTAACTCCCCACTCTCGATTTTAGGGATTATTTATGCTTCGTAGGGAGTGACACCAGAGAACTTAATTGTCGCTGGTTCGGGGTTTTTGCCGATATTGCGGTCTTTTTTGCCGAAAAATTCACGACCGGCGTTAACTTTTTCGGGGAAGACACCATCAGCAGGGTGGAGATACTGCACTTCACCACTGGGGTAAATCCGATAGATTTTGTAATCTTCGATTTTGGGCTTGAATTTCGTCCGCAATTGGGTACCAAGAGCGAGCGCGTGTTCTTTGCGGGCTAAATAGAGGAGATTTTCGCCTTCGTTCATGATAGCGGCGCCACCGGTGGGCATTTCAAAGACTTGTTCTTTGCTGCTTGTCCAGGTGATGGCGTACTTTTCTTCCAGATCGGCTTTGGCGAGTAAACCGCCCGTGCTGCCACCGAACTTAGGAGCTTTTCCAGAAAGTTCTGTCATAGGATTTTGTTCTCTCTACAAAAATAAAGAAAAGGGGTTTTAGGGAATCCTATCACTGACACCCCCTCTCTCTAGTAGTCTTGTCAAGAACTGTAACATTATTTTGTACTAGACTATAGAACTAGGATTTACCGAAAAAGTTTTTCGTGGAGGCAGGGTGTGGCCCCCCCAACCCCCCCGACATCGGGGGGGCAGGGGGGGTGTGGGGTGTGGGGTTTTACCCATTTTCAGGCAAAAAGTGCCTAAATTTCCCCCCCCGATCACTGCCAGGACTGGCACTTTTTGATTTTAAAAAGGCCTAAAAATATTATCCAACAGGGTTTTTAGATTTATTCAGCCACACCGAACTAAGCCGCCTGGCGCTCGCCCACTGATTTAATCGATCGCCCTTCGGGAAATTTGCCAACTTAAAAAGATTACCGGAATTAATCCCACTAAGACAATGGCCAGGGCCGGGGCTGCCGCTTCCACCAAACGTTCATCACTGGCGTATTGATAAACGCGCACCGCCAGGGTATCAAAATTAAAAGGTCTTAAGACCAAAGTAGCCGGTAATTCCTTCATCACATCGACAAAAACTAACATAGCCGCCGTCAATAATCCCCCCGATAAAAGAGGAATATGCACTTTAATTAAAGTGGCACCAGTGCCATAGCCAAGGCTGCGGGAAGCATCATCTAAACTAGGTTTAATTTTACTTAAACTCGATTCTAACGTGGAAAAAGCTACGGCTAAAAACCGGACAATATAGGCAAAAATCACACAGAAAATCGTGCCGCTCAGAATTAAATTGATATTTAATCCTTGATTGAAAAAGTTATCTAGTTTACCGATAGGAATTAAAACCCCCACGGCGATAACAATGCCGGGGATAGCGTAACCAGCGGCAGCAATCCGCACAGAAAGCTTAAGAGTTTTATTCGGATTAAGTCTTTCCCCGTAGGCGAGAATTAAAGCTAAAACTACCGCAATAATTGCGCTTAAACTAGCCAGAAAAAAACTGTTTCCCGATAAACTAAAAAAGTCATTATTAAAAGTTTCTTGGGCGTGATTAAAGGCTAGATAGGCCAGATAGAAAGCGGGGGCAATAAACCCAAGAAATACTGGTAAAAAACAGGAGATCATTGCCAAGAAACTCCGAACAAGTCCTAGTTCGTACTTAGTCGGTGACTGGAAACGATTGGTCATTTCATAGTAACGAACTTGACGACGGGAGGATTGTTCAAGGAAAACTAAAACGAGGATAAATACCATTAAAACTGTTGATAACTGCCCCGCCGCTATGCGATCGCCCATACCGAACCAAGTATTATAAATCCCCGTGGTAAAAGCATTAATTCCGAAATACTGCACCGTACCAAAATCATTAAGAGTTTCCATTAAAGCTAGAGCTAATCCCGCCATAATTGCCGGTCTTGCTAGGGGTAAAGCGACGGTAAAAAAACCGCGCCAAGGATTACATCCCAAGGAGCGACTTGCCTCCACCGTACAGACAGATTGTTCTAAAAAACCGACCCTTGCTAACAGATAAACGTAGGGATAAAGCACCAGTATTAACATCAGAATCCCCCCCCAGAGAGAACGGATACTAGGAAACCAATAATCCTCGACACTATCCCAAGCGAAAACACTTCTTAAGAACGTCTGCACCGGACCAAAATAGTCCATCATATTGGTATAAGTATAGGCCAAGAGATAGGCAGGAGCGGCAAGGGGTAGTAATAATAACCATTGAAATTGTTGACAACCGGGAAATTGACACATCGTTGTTAACCAAGCGGTGCCGACACCGATGATTAAAACGCCGCTGCCCACCCCGCACATTAACCAAAAAGAATTAACCAGATAATCCCAGAGAACAGTTTCGATCAGATGTTGCCAGACTTGACTAGAATTAGTTAATAAACTACTGGCAACCGATAAAATCGGCAGGGAAACAAGCAGGGCAATTAGTAAAACCGCAATTGTCCATCCCTGTCTAAAAAAAGAGCGAGATTCTTTCAGCAAAAACATTTTCAATAAGATTGTTAAAGCAATTTTTAGAGAACACAGAAAATCTAGCAGAACATTAGTATTAATTAAAACTCTCACTAAAGATATTTCTCCACCCGACGCTCTTCCAACATGGCAGTTACTTCTTGGTCGGTTGGTGCAAGTTGGTCTGTTTTGAGTAAGCCACGCATCCTTTGAATTGCACCAGAACGATCAGGTCTAGCAATTGGGGTACTCTGCAAGGACTCAATAATGGCGCTAACCAGCGCCAGTCGATCGCTCGGTGATAGCTTAACCGCTTCTTCCTTTAGGTCTTGCAGTAACATAGACATTCTTTGGGGCTGAATATTCTGGAATTTACTAAAAATAATTATAACCCTGATTTATGATCAGGGCTGTAGGGCGAGTTAGCAACAACGTAACCCGGGGAATATCAGGAAATTGATGGTGCGTTACACGAGGAAAATTAGTTAATCAATAGGCCTAGGTCTAGGTCATTGGCTCCTAAAAATTAGGATTTCTGTAACAGCTTGCGGTAGTCAAACACGCGAATGAGAGTCCCTTTTTTCGGTAAATCGGCGGCACGAATCCGTAATTTATTGTCCTCGATTAAACGGATATTTTTATCCTTGACTAACTTGAGAAACTCATCTACAGACACCAATTCACAGGCATTTTTATCGGCGGCACTGGTAAAGTATTGAGTTGGGACAGCAATTCGCGGTTGTAAAACTTCGATCGCCTGTTTTGCTTCTTGGGGATTATAATTTTTTGGACCACCTCCCACGGGAATAAAAGCTAAATCTGGCGAACCTAGGAGAATTCTTTGTTCTAATGCGAGCGGGGCCGCTGCTCCCCCTAAATGGACAATACTAATCCCCGCTTGGGTCCAACGCCAGGCCACATTCATACCGAAACGTTGCCCACCCATGCGATCGTGGGCGATACTAATGCCCTGTAATTTTAATTTACCAAGATCATAGGCCCCCGGCTCAAACAAAATTTTCGGATTACCGGGTAAATTCTCGGCCGCCCCTTCATCCCACAGTTGACTACTAATTAAAACGATATCTGCTTCTACTTTTGGCAAAGGAAAACCCGCCGTACAACCAATCGCCCGGAAGGGATTAACTAGGACTCTTTGCCCTCCTCCAGTGAATAAAAAGCAACTATGACCCAACCATTGAACTAAGAGGGAATTATCGGGTTTTTGGGGGGAAGTGGGGTTAGTCGGTTTCGGTTTAGTTTCCGCTAAAACTGCGCTTACTCCCACGGTTAAGAAACTTGCCCCCGCCGATAAGATAAAATTTCGCCTTTTCATAAATATAGATGCAGAATTAATCAAGTTAAGGTTAATTTCAGGGGTTGGGGATTAGCAAACACTAGAGGGATCGGAGAAAGTTTCTTAAAAGTTCCTTGCCGGCAGTGGTTAAAATACTTTCGGGATGAAATTGTACTCCTTGAATGTGGGGGTAATCCCGATGACGGACTCCCATGACCGTACCATCTTCGACCCAGGCCGTGATCTCTAAATTATCCGGCATGGTGGAGCGCTCGACCACTAAACTATGGTAACGGGTGGCAGTAAAAGGATTTTCTAACCCTTGAAATACCCCTTCATTGTTGTGATAGATTGGCGAAGTTTTGCCGTGCATCAAGACCGGGGCCCGGACCACATCCCCTCCGAATACCTGACCGATACTTTGATGACCGAGACAGACCCCCAAAATCGGCATATAGGGGCCAAATTTGGCGATTAATTCCAGAGATATGCCCGCATCGACCGGACGACCGGGACCGGGGGAAATGACAATTCCATCCGGCCGCATTTGTTCGATTGTGGCCAGATCGATTTTATCATTACGATAGACCTCGATCGGCACGGCGATCGGGAACTCGGAGGCTAATTCTCCCAAATACTGGACTAAATTGTAGGTAAAACTATCATAGTTATCGATGACGATTATCAAGAGTCCCTCTCCTTTCTCTAGCCTCGCTCAGTATTTTTATTCTACATCCCGGCTGTCTCGATCGAGACAGCCGGGATGTAGGAGGTAGGCTATTTTTGAGCAGTCAGCTAGAATCTGCCCGGAATTGCTAATCACAGCCTAAACTATCTCTGGTGGCCACTCCCGTGACTGGATTAATCCCATCGGCCCGTTCACACATTAACTTGACCTGATAGTTATCAATTACCGCGTTAGTGAAATCGGCCCCGGTAATAATTGTGTCATAAAAACGGCTGCGAGTAGCGATCGCATCGGTAAAAATAGTATTAGTTAAATCGGCAAAATCGAGGGTAACTCTATCTACCAAAGATGCGGTTAAATCGGCCCCTTTTAAGTTAGCTTTTAAGAGGACAGCCTCGGTGAGAATACTATAGGATAAATCAGCCCCTTCTAGGTTAACTCCCCGCATAGCGGCAGCGGCGAAAACTCCTCCGCGCAAATCCTGATGGGAAAAATCCCGATCTTGCAGCTGGGCAAAACTATAGTTAATCGTTTTATCTTGGGCCAAAGCCCCCGGACGGGCCGCAAAAAGTAGCCAAAGAATCGCCAGCAAAATAATTAAAACCAGACTGAAAAAATTTTTCAACATTGTTACTGTTGAGCGTTGAGAAACTGGGCTGCATCATCACCCACCCGAATAGTTAGGTCTGAGTCTAAAGCACCAGTGGAGGATGATTCTACTTTACCGATTCCCAATTGATTTTTCAAGAGGTTAGCGGACTGAATATCACCTTTTTGGGCAATAATTGCCGTGGTTTCTAGCTTTTGAGAGGAGTCATCGCTAATATAAACATTTGTGTAGCCCTGTTTGGCCAGATAATCACGAGTACGACGGGCTAAACCTTTGGTATGGGTGGCATTTTGAATGGCAATCCGCAGACTATAAACGGAGGGTTCTCCCTGGGAATAGTTATCGGTAAAATTATTAGCCACAATGGTCTTAATTTCGCTACGGTTCAAAATCCAATAACTCCGACCATCGTATTCCTCGAGGTTATTAAACCGGCCGGGGAGTAGGATCATTCTTAAGTCATCCTGTTTAATTTCCCGGCCAAAATTAGCGATAGCCAGCATTTCCTCGACGGTTAAATTCGTATCGATATATTGTTGTAAAACCTGTACTGCTTTCGGGAGACTGGGGAGAATTGTCGGACTAAAAATCTTTTGTTGTAGTGCTTTTAATAAAATTTGTTGTCTTTGTACGCGACCAATATCGCCGTATTGCTGGTTACGAAAACGGGCAAATTGTTCGGCTTGGTCGCCGTTGAGATTTTGCCAACCTTCTTGTAAATCAATTTCTAATTTTTGGGTGACATCTTTATGATACATTCGTTCGGGTACATAAACCTCTACACCCCCGACTAAATCGACTAATTCCTTAAAGGCATCGGTAGTCACCCGGACATAGCGATCAACGGTGACATCCCCTAAAGTATTACTGACCACTTCCGCCGCTAGAGTTGGTCCACCGTGAACATTGGCATCGTTAATTTTGGTGAAACCGTGGCCAGGGATTCTGACGCGGCTATCGCGAGGGATAGACAACATTCTCACGGTTTTATCGCTAGGATCGAAGCGCACTAGGAGCATGGTATCGCTGCGACCTTTAAATACATCGTCGCTGTTTTTGGCATCTAAAACTCGATCGATGCCCATAACTAAAATATTAACAGGACGAGAAAGCTGCTGATTGATTAAGCTATTCCAAGCTTGGGCCTCAAGGATGTCTGTTTGGGTGGGAAAAGTCGTTTTTTGGAAGATAGCCCCAATTGGTGCGGGTAAGGGACTAATTAAAGCGACGGCAGCCCCGAGAGTGGCGGAAACTAGGGCGGTAAAACTGAGGGTTATTCCCCAAAATAAGCCCTTTTGCAGGGGAGATGCTTTTTTTAAACCAGACATGACTGAACTGACCACTGCGACGGTATTTTCTGAGTTTTGGCTGTATTCTTGCTTTTCAAACCGCCCCGAAACATTGGCCATGGACTAACCTCAACATCTGATTAAAAGCTTACTTTAGGAGGTGACTGCTGATCCCTAGAATCTATCTCTAGCCCAAAAGTTCCAGATATTGGTCACTCCCCTCTCGCCGGCTATTGTAACATATTGTTAAGGAACTGGCTATCATAGACCTGTTGTAAAAATCAAAAATTGTTGTTAGGGTTAGGGGTCAGTAGTCAGTAGTCAGGAAAATTGAGAATGAATAATAAGCTGTTAAATAGTCTATTTACCGATTTTATGCCATTTAATCCTTATTTTTGCCGTTTTTGAACCCTGAAAAGTTGATTATGCCAGAGGTTTAATAATTTTTCAGGGATTCAGTTCAGTTATAGATTATGCTAAGACGCATTTTAAACGCTTATCCTTAGATTAACTCAATCTCCCCGGCCCCCCGCCCCCCCGATGTCGGGGGGGCAGGGGGGGTGGGGGGTTGGGGGGGTCTTGCCCCTTGCAAGAGTGCAAGAGTGCCTTATCTCAACAAGCAATTTAAAGGCACGGGCAGCTTATCTCTGTAGTAAAGAATTAAGAGAGGTGGAAACTTGAAGATAACAGAACTAAGGTTATTCTCTTTATTTATTTTCTGATTCAATCCTCAATTTATACCTTAGTTTTTGGCTAGTCGTGCAGTTTTTTCTGTCAAAATAATTCTGATATATTTTTTATGAAAATCATCTCTCTTCCCCTATCATCCACCCAAGAATATCTCTGTAAAAGAGACTTAAATCTCTACAATTCTCCCAGTTGTCAAGAGTTAGCTACCCAAGCACAACGGGGAAGACAATTAAAATTTATTTCCCTAGAAATTACCGAAAAAGGGCTACAAATTCAGCTAAGGGAAGATAATTATTTAGCTTGGCTATCCGGAGAAGATTTAGATGCAATTGCGGTGGCCACCACAGCTTATCAAAAAATTCCTCTAACTCGTTCAGACATAGAAAAACATATTCCTGAGATTATCACTTTTACTCAGGAAGCAAGGAACCGTACCAATCATTATCTCTGGGGTGGAACCCTTGCACCTAATTACGATTGTTCAGGATTAATCCAGGCCGCTTTTGCCAGCTTTGACATTTGGTTGCCGAGGGATTCCTATCAACAGGAGGCTTTTTGTCAAAAAATAAACCGAGAGGAATTACTACCGGGAGATTTAATTTTCTTTGGTGATAAAAGAGTTAATCATGTGGCTTTATATCTAGGCAATAATCAATATATCCACAGTTCAGGACAAGAAACAGGTAACAATGGTATCGCTATAAATCTCCTCACCGATGATCAGGATAGCGTTAGTCGTCATTATTATCAAAAATTATGGAGTTTCGGTCGAGTTATGCACAATTAATCAGTTATCAGTTATCAGTGATTGGTCACTGTTTACTGTTTACTGTTTACTGTTCACTGTTTACTCTCCCCCATAGATAATTATGTCAGAAAACATCTCCCTAAGCGGTCTATCAATTCGTCGTCACATAGGAGTATTGATGTTAACTATAGCAGTTATCATCATCGGTCTTTTTTTTCTAAATCGTTTACAAGTAGATTTGCTTCCTTCTATCACTTATCCCCGCATTAGTTTAAGGATGAATGTACCCGGAGTGTCCCCGGAAGTCATTCTCGAAGAAGTCACTAAACCCCTGGAAGAAGGAATGAGTGCCACCGAGGGAGTAGTGCAAGTTTATTCAGAAACTCGCGAGGGAAGGATGCGAGTAGATTTATTTTTTCAACCCGGGGGAGATTTAAATGTCGCTTTAAATGAAGCTACCGAAAGTTTTAATCGTGTCCGACAAAATTTACCCGATATTATTGAGGAACCGCGCTTAAATAAATTTGAACCCTCTCGTTTACCCGTCTATGAATTCGCTCTCGTTTCCGATACCCTACCCCTAAAAGATTTAAGATTATTTGCCGATGAAGAATTAGGGAGAGAATTAGGATTTGTGGAAGGAGTGGCAGTGGTGGACGTGATTGGGGGAGTTAGAGAAGAAATTCAAGTTAATATTGACCTGCAGCGATTACAATTTTTAGGAGTGGGATTAAATCAGGTTTTAGACACCCTAAAAAGACGCAATCAGGACATCTCTGGGGGCCGACTAGAGGGAGAAACCGGGGAACCTTTAACCCGTGCGGTGGGGAAATTTAAAAACGTAGGGGATATCCAAGATTTAGCACTGACCGATAGTAATAATCCCGAAGAAAAAATCTATCTGCGGGATGTGGCCAGAGTTATCGATGGGACAGAAGAACAAAGAATTTTTGTCACCCTAAATGGAAAAAATGCCGTCAGGGTTAGCGTCCAAAAACAACCGAATGCGAACACGATTGCTGTGGTAGAAGGGGTCAAAAAACGCATTGCCGAATTAAAAAAATCCGGGTTAATGACCGGGGGAATACAAGTCGTCACCACTACCGATGAGTCTGTATTTATCCAAAACGCGGTTAATAACGTGGTTTCCTCGGGACTAGCGGGGACAATTCTAGCAGGATTGACTGTATTCGTCTTTCTCGGTTCCCTGCGACAGACTTTTATCATTACCCTAGCGATTCCTCTTTCTACCCTCGTCGCAATTATCTGTATGAAGTTATTCGGGTTATCGATAAATGTGTTTAGTTTGGGAGGATTGGCCCTAGGGGTGGGTATCGTGGTGGATAATTCCATTGTCATGCTGGAAAATATTGCCCTTAAAGTTAATCAAAACCAAAATAAGCAAGATTTTTTAGAAATTGCCCGGAATAGCAGCCAAGAGGTAGAATCTGCTTTAGTGGCCTCCACTGCGACTAATCTCGTCTCTATACTGCCATTTTTATTACTGGGTGGTTTTATCTCCCTGCTGTTTAACGAGATTATCCTCACTATCAGTTTTGCTGTGGCTGCTTCTCTGTTGTGTGCGTTAACCGTTGTTCCCATGTTAGCCAGTCGTTTGTTAAATATGGGGGTTTCTAGTGGCATTCAGCGATTTTGGCTCTTAAAAGTCTTTAGTCAACGTCTAGAAGGTTTAACCATCCTCTACGGTCGTTTTTTAGCTAAAATCATCCACTACAGAATACCTGTTATCCTGCTGGCCTTTTTAATTTTAGGGGGAAGTAGTTTTTATCTCTGGCAATATATCCCCCAAGAAGTCTTTAGTCGTATTCAAACCGGACAGGTGAACGTTTTTGCCCAATTTCCTCCTGGTACCAATTTAAATACTAACCGTCAGGTGATGCGGGAAGTAGAAAAGATTTTATTATCACAACCGGAAACTGAGTATGTTTTTACTACCAGTGGCGGTTCTCTTTTTGGCACAACTACCAATGAAAATATTTTGCGCGCTTCTAGTACGATTAATCTCAAAAAAGGCACTAATACAGAAGCATATATCGAACGGATGAGCAAAGCACTAGAGCAATTAAACCTCGTTAACGTGCGTTTGCGTCTCACCCCTGGTCAAGTGCGCGGTATTATTCTGAATAACTCTCCCTCCGTTGGTGCTGACGTGGATGTGATGTTACAGGGACCCGATGGGAAAACTCTAGAGCAAGCTGGTGAAGAAGTCCTCAGTATTCTCGATGAAAAAGTCCCTAGTGCGCGTTTTCGTCCCGATGCTGACCCCAGACAACCAGAAATCCA
This sequence comes from Microcystis sp. LE19-8.1F, assembly GCF_027531715.1. Classification (NCBI taxonomy): domain Bacteria; kingdom Bacillati; phylum Cyanobacteriota; class Cyanophyceae; order Chroococcales; family Microcystaceae; genus Microcystis; species Microcystis sp. LE19-8.1F. Next base: position 25,297 of record NZ_JAPZSO010000093.1, read on the forward strand.
GATTAAACCCGATTGGACTCGCTTAAATAGTTTGGGATTGAGTACCCTGGAAGTGGGACAAACGCTACGGACCGCTATTCAAGGATCGATCCCCACCCAACTGCAACGGGGAGAAAGATTAATCGATATCCGGGTGCAATTGGACCCCAACTCGCGGCAAAAAATTAGTGACATATCACAAATACCTATTTTTGTCAATAGACAAGAAGACTTAAAATTAGCAGATATAGCCCGGATTGAAGCGGGAAAAACCCCCGGAGTCATCCAGAGAATCAATCAGCGTCAAGTTTTTATTATTATCGGCAGTTTAGTCGAAGGGGCGAAATTAAGTGACGCACTCGCGGGAGTACAATCGGTTTTAAATTCCACTCCCTTACCCGATGGTATCAGCATTTTACCCAGTGCTGCCGCCACGTCTAATCAAGAAATTCAGGGTTCTTTGGGTTTATTAGCGGGTTTATCGGTATTTTTAGTCTTTGTGGTCATGGCTGTGCAGTATAACTCGCTCATAGACCCTTTGGTGATTATGTTAACCGTTCCTTTGGCCCTAGCGGGGGGAATTTTCGGACTATATTTGACCAAAACCCCGATTAATGCCATTGTCATTGTCGGGGTGGTTTTATTGGTGGGCATTGTGGTTAATAACGGGATTATTATGGTGGAATTAGCCAATCAATTGCGGCAAGAATTCGGTTTTACTCGACTACAAGCCATTTTAAAGGCCGCTCCCCAACGTTTACGACCGATTTTAATGACTACCGTGACCACGGTTTTAGGTTTATTTCCCCTCGCTTTAGGATTGGGAGAGGGGGGAGAATTCCTGCAACCTTTGGGAATTGTCGTTTTTTCGGGTTTGTCTTTAGCAACTCTGTTAACTCTGTTTATTATTCCCTGTTTTTACGTTTTATTCTCCAGAAAATAATCTTCTTGTGTGGGAAGAGGGAATTATGAATTATGAATTATGAATTATGAAGTGGGATAAAAATAATCTCCCGACTCCTGACTCCTGATACTAAATCCGTTGAGTAACGCACAGAAAACGGGTTTCTCGGAGAAACCCGCTTTCTACTCATGCACTCATGCAAAAGGGGGAATACATAATCAGTCTTTAATAACCAGATTTAGTATGACTCCTGACTCCTGAATACTGTCTCCCGACTCCCGACTCCTGACTCCTGACTCCTGACTCCTGACTCCTATCTCCCGACTCCCGACTCCCGACTCCTGACTCCTGACTCCTGACTCCTAACCCAATGTTGGCTAAAGATAAGCAAAAATTATTGATTGACTCCAAAAACTTGAGAATATTTAAATTAACATTCCGCAATATTTACAAATTCTTAAGAATTTATTGAGAAAGATTTTTATTTAACAACGATGTTACGCTGGTAACAGCGATTTGATAGAATTTCATAATGGGTTATTTTGTGCTTTTTTGGGCAGCAATGGTTGAAACCCTTGCCACACCTAGAAGGTTATCCTAATTAAGACGGGTAAATCAGTCAATTTCACCCATAACGATGATCTTTTTTTTGTGTAGTTTTATTGCAAAAAAAAAGTTTTTTTGACAAAAAGCACAAAGTATGAATTATGAATTATGAAGTGGGGAAGTGGGAAGTGGGAAGTGGGAAGTGGGAAGTGGGAAGAATAAAGAAAAATAATCTCCTGTCTCCTGTCTCCTGAATACTGTCTCCTGGCCCCTAACCCGACAAAAAACTTATTGCCGCAAACCCTAAGTTAGGGGCTGCTGAATAAATCTAAAAACCTTGTTGTATAAGACTTTTAGACTTTTTTCCCCTCAAAAAGTGCCAGCACTTGGAGTGATCGGGGGGAAAATTCAGGTACTTTTTCCCTGAAAATTAGGTAGTTGACCACCTGAAAATCGCTAAAACCCTACACCCCACACCCCACACCCCACCCCCCCGATGTCGGGGGGGTTGGGGGGGCCACACCCTGCCCCCACGAAAACCTTTTCAGCAAACCCTAAGTTAAATAAGCGATAGTTACCCCCGAACCGCCCTCATTTTGGGGTGCTAATTGAAAGCGTTTTACCTGGGGATGACGGGATAAAAAATCGTGAACACCTTGACGCAATTTCCCCGTACCTTTACCGTGAATAATCCATAATATGCCCGATGGGGTGGCGCGGGTGATCGCCTGTTCGATATCCGTTTCTGACTCTGCCACCCTGGAACCGCGAATATCGACGGTATTATTAGAAGTACGAATTAAAGGAGTCTCCTGGGGTTTTGTGGGAGTTTGGGGCAAATTTTTGGCAGGTTTTGGCACAGTTTCCACTTTTTGACCATCCAAAGACTCAATCTGGTCTAAGGGTAGGGTCATCTTCATCATACCGAAACGCAGGGAAATCTCCTCTGATTCTGGTGAAATTGCTAAAACTTCGGCAGTTTGTCCCAAATTGGGCAAGCGTACCCTTTCCCCCACTTGCGGACGATAATTAACCTTAGTTTTTTCCGTTTTTGGTAATAACCTTTCTGCGATCGCAGTTAACTCCTCTGTGGCTTTTTGAGCATCTCTACCAGTTTTTGTTCCCGCTTGCAATCGGCGAATAACGTCATTAATCTCTGCTTTTGCCGATAATAAAGCCTTTTGTATCTCCTGCTCTTGATAACGCTTTAATTCTCGCTCTCTCTCCTGTAGAGAATTAGCCCGCGTGGACACCTCTGTATAAAATTTCTCCGTTTGTTGGAGTAATTGACTAGCTTCTTGAGCTTTTGACTCCTGTTCCCGTCTTTGCGCTTCCAAACCAGCAATTACTTGATTTATCTCCTCCGATAACCCCCCCAGATGATTTCTCGCTTCGGCCACAATTTCGGCACTTAATCCCAAACGCTGGGCAATAGTTAAAGCATTAGAACGGCCCGGAATGCCCCATAATAGTCGATAAGTGGGGGAAAGAGTGCGATCATCAAACTCTACCGAGGCATTTTCAAAGCGAGAATCTCGATACTTTAACGCTTTTAATTCCCCGTAGTGGGTGGTAGCCACCGTCAGTAAACTATGATCGGCGAGGTATTGTAAAATAGCGATCGCTAAAGGACTTCCCTCGGCCGGATCCGTACCGGCTCCCACCTCATCGAGTAAAACCAAGGAACGAGAATTTAAAGCCGCTAAAATGCGGACAATCCGGCGAATGTGACCCGAAAAAGTCGATAAACTCTGTTGCAAAGACTGTTCATCGCCAATATCGGCTAAAACCTGATCGAACCAGGGTATCTCTACTGGTTCCCGCGCTGGAATAAACAGGCCCGCTTTCGCCATTAAAGCCGCTAATCCGAGAGTTTTTAAAGTAACGGTTTTTCCGCCGGTATTTGGTCCGGTGATGGCAACAACGCGAATTTCTGGGCTAATCTGCACATTTATCGGTACGACCTCCCCCCCCTGTTCGTGGTGTTTTTGCCACCAGAGCAAAGGATGACGCAAATTCCGTAAAGTAATCGTTTCCGAACCATCGATAAAGTGGGGGGGATTACCCTCTAACCATAAACTGTAACGGGCCCTAGCGGTGGCCAGATCGAGCCTAGTAGCGATCGCTAGTAAATATTCTAAGTCCTCAAAGGCTTCGGCGATCAGATTACTTAACTGCCGCAGGATTTTTTCTTCTTCGATTTGTTCCTGACGACGATATTGCCGTAGTTGATTGCCTTGGTCAACGATAGAGTGAGGTTCAATGTAAAAAGTTGCCCCTGTGCTGGAAGTATCGTGAATTATCCCCGGTATTTGCTCTTTTTGCGATGCTTTGACGGGAAGCACCCAGCGCTCGCTTCTTTGGGTAATCACCGCTTCTTGGATAGCACCGCCCTGTTTTTGCATGATATCCTGCAATTTTCGGTAAATTCGCTCTCTAATCACCTTCATTTGTCCCCGAATTTCCCGTAATTGGGGACTAGCGCGATCGGATATCCGGCCATCTTCATCGATACAACGGTGTATTTCCTGTTCTATCTCTGGATAGGTGCGAATTTCCGCTACTAACTCTTTTAAAACCGGTATATCTTCCTGTTCGTCAATTAAACGCCGTAAACGTCGCACTCCCGCTAAAGTCGTGGCAATATTTAAAAGTTCCTGTCCCGATAATAAACCCCCCAGATGCGCCCTTTCTAGGGCATCTCCGATGTCGGTAATCCCATCAAAGGAAAGACGACTATCTAATTTTTGTTCTAAGCTATAAACTTCTTTGGTTTGGCAGAGTAGGTTTAAACTTTCCTCTTTGCTTTCTGGTAACGGCAATTGACGAATTGCGATCGCACCGAGTTTAGTCGCTGCAAAAGTAGCTAGGTGTTGACATAGCCGCGGCCATTCCAATAATTCTAGGGTTTCGTCTTGAATCAATTTTGTAGTTTTTTATAATACGCTTTGTATTTCTAGTCTAACTGGATTTGGCCTGATTTTGCAGGAGTCATTTCAGTCAACAGTCATCAGTAATCAGGGAAAAGACAGCACTGTTACTCGCACCTAATACCTGTCACTTAACAATCCCGCTAGACATCTCCAAAAATTATAACCCAATCACAGTTTGCTTTACTGAAATGTGTATCTATCCTTGCTAATTCAATTTAACTGAAAAAATATGGGGCAATTAAAATCATTTCTACTTGGGTAAGTTTCTGTCCTACAAAGACTTCTAGTCTAGATATAATATTAGGTCGAGTTCTACTGATAACTGATCACTGATAACTGATCACTGTATCTAAATTCCTTTCTGGAGAGAGAATTGTACTTGTTTAAATTCTTGTTTTAAACGTTGTTTGAGTTTGTCGGGTATGGGACGGGAACCGTAGGCGGTATAATAACCTGCTACAGAGTTTAAGGCCGTTTGCATAGTAGTGAAAGAACGCAAACCCCCGGATTTTTTATCTTTTCGGTAGAGGGAGATGTAATCGTTGATTTGTTCCTTTGCTTGCGACTCAACTGCCGCTTTATTCGGGTCATCTTTGACTAAATCAAGGGCTGTGGTTAAAGTTTCAATCACCGTCAGGGTATCTTTTCCATAATTACCCGTTAACCCCGAACTACTAGAACAACCCATCAATCCGATGACCAGGACGAGAACCAAAGCTAATAAGCGAGAAATGTAAGGTTTTAGAGACATATTTTCAACACCATAAGTTAATCCCAAGTCACCTTATCCTATCAGGAAACCGTGACCAGTTCTTCATGAGAGTCAACCTGCTGCAAAAATCAAAAATCTTTCCTTTTGTCGGGGGTCAACTGGGGGTAAATAGCCAAAATATAGGCTTTTTTGGCGGCAAAAGCACCATTTTTGCCTAAAAGTTGCCATGCCATCAACCCGGAGTGAGTTGATTCTGGACTAATTCGGGCTGCGATAAGGCACTGGTGGCGGTTTCCCGAAGGTAGATAAGCTAAGACGCATTTAAAGCGCTTATTCTTAAGATTAGCCGAATCTCCCCCAATCCCTTTACTGTTGCCTCTTGCAAGAGTGCCTCTTGCCTCGTCTCAACAAGCAATTTAAATGCGCGGGCAGCTTATCCGCCATATCATCATTAGCTATGGCTGTCAATACCTCTTTAGATAGGGTTTGCGGCAAAAAGTTTATTGGTGGGGTTAGGAGTCGGTTGGGGAAGTCCGAATAACAAAATGACCTCGCTCCCCTGGAAAGGGTTACACTGATATTCAGCCAACCCTAAATAAGCCAGAGTGGAGAAAAGGCTGAAACATATACTCGTCGGTGCTTGGGATTTTTGGCAAGCAGCGGCAACCCAGCAGCCTTTTGTCCCATTTCTGAGAGAGAAGTTAATACTTTGTAATAATTATTAGCGGGGCGAGTATTGCTGATCCCGTCTGCTTGGAGAAATTGCGATAAAATTAACGATCATAACGATCAATAAAAAAATTTTATGGTTGTAACTGTTAATAATTCCCTGACAATAAGGGAATTTCTGCAATTACCAGAAACTCAACCCTCTAGGGAATTTATTGATGGTCAAATTATTCCCAAACCCATGCCCCAAGCTAAACATAGCACTATTCAAGGTGATTTGGTTCCAGCTATTAACGCCAGTCTAAAACCCCAACGAATTGCCCGTGCCTATCCTCAATTGCGTTGTACTTTTGGCAGTCGTTCTCTAGTTCCTGATGTTTCAGTTTTTCTCTGGGAAAATATTCCTCGCGATGCCGAGGGAAAAGTATTAAATACTTTTGCGATCGCTCCTGACTGGTTAATTGAAATTCTCTATCCCGATCAAAATCAGACTAAAGTTGTTAAAAATATCCTTTATTGTCTAGATCACGGCACTCAAATGGGTTGGTTAATCGATCCTGAAGAAGAAATTATCTTTGTTTATTCTAGTGATAGAACTATCGCTATTTTTGAATCAGAAAATGCTCTTTTACCCGTCCCTGCTTTTGCGATCAGTTTTCAAATCACCCTCGGTCAATTATTTGACTGGTTAAGAGGTTAACGGATTATCAGTTATCAGTAAACAGTGATCAGTGATCAGTGACAAATTCCCCAACCTCGCCACTTCCCCACTCGATCGAGTACAATAAAGTGTTCAGCAAAAGCGATCGGCTATTAGCTTTGATTAGTCCTTCGGTAAGAGTTATAAACCAGAGAAAAGAGCCATTAAGAGCGGCAATTAGCTGAAAAAGCTCAAAAACTGAATTTTAGGCTGAAGGCTGACCGTAGCTTGCTGAAAGCTGAATCCCGTTGATAATTTTTTTACTTGAATCGCCGTGGTTATCCAAATCGACTCAACTCAAAACTACGAAACCAAAACCCAAGAGATCGCTAGACAACTTTTAGCCGAAACTCGGGAAAAAAAAGGTCTTTGGTCTGCTTTACAGGATCAAATGCGTTGGGATGATAAATTACTCGATTGGGCAATGTCTAACCCCAATTTACGAGTACAATTATTCCGTTTTATTGACTGTTTACCCGCTTTACGCAGTAATGCCGAGATCGCTAATCATCTCCAACAATACCTCGGTGATGCCTCCGTAGAACTGCCCAGTGCGCTGAAAAGTATCCTCAACTTTAGTGATCCTAACTCCCTACCCGCTCAAACGGCCGCCAGTCTGATCAGTAAATCCGTAGAAACCTTAGCTCGTAAGTATATCGCTGGGGAAGACCTAGAGCAAATTACTCGCACTGTCACCCGTCTGCGGAAGGAAAAAATGGCTTTTACCATAGATCTCCTCGGTGAAGCGGTAATTACTGAAGCGGAAACCCAAGTTTATCTACAAAGTTATCTCGATTTAATGACCCATTTGGCTCAAGAAGCGAGCAAATGGAATAAAGTTAGCCAAATTGATGAAGCGGACGGCGACTTATTACCACAAGTGCAGGTTTCTGTCAAGCTAACTGCCTTTTATTCTCAGTTTGATCCCATGGATCCGATTGGCAGTAAGGAGAAAGTTTGCGATCGCATTCGCCTACTGTTGCGACGCGCTCAGGAGTTAGGGGTGGCAGTCCATTTTGATATGGAACAGTACGTTTATAAAAACCTCACCCTGGCTATCCTGAAAGAATTACTCCTAGAAGAAGAATTTCGCAGTCGTACCGATATTGGCATCACCCTACAGGCATATTTAAGAGATTCTGCCCAAGATTTACAAGATTTAATTAATTGGGCCAAAAAGCGCGGTTATCCCCTTACTGTCCGGCTAGTCAAAGGCGCTTACTGGGATCAGGAAACGATTAAATCTCGGCAAAATCACTGGCCACAGCCGGTATATAACGAAAAATCGGCCACAGATGCCAATTATGAACGGATGACGCGGTTATTATTGGAAAATCATCAATATTTATACGCCGCTATCGGTAGTCATAACGTGCGATCGCAAGCCCTAGCCTGTGCGATCGCAGAAAGTTTAGAAATTCCCCGTCGTCGCTTTGAAATGCAGGTATTGTACGGCATGGGCGACCAATTAGCCAAAGCCTTAGTGAAGCGGGGTCATCGGGTGCGGGTTTATTCCCCCTACGGACAACTCTTACCCGGTATGGCCTACCTAATCCGTCGTTTATTGGAAAATACCGCTAATAGTTCCTTCCTCCGGCAAAATTTGGAGGATCGTCCCGTGGAAGATTTAATCGCAGCCCCCCGGGTTTTAGGCAAGGATAACCCGATTATCCCCGGTTTTCCTAATGCCGCCGATACGGATTATGCCAACGAGCAATTACGAAATAAAGCGAGTCAAGCCCTTACTTTTGTCAAAAATTCCCTCGGTAAGACCTATTTACCCCTAATTAACGGCGAATACGTCGCCACCAATGTTCAAATTAATTCCGTTAATCCCTGTAACCCGCAGGAAATAGTGGGGAAAGTGGGCTTAATTGAGGTGGAACAGGCAGAAAAAGCGATCATAGCGGCGAAACAGGCTTTTCCCGCTTGGAGACGCACTCCAGTGGCTAAAAGAGCCGAAATACTGCGAAAAGCGGCGGATTTGATGGAAGCGCGACGACACGAGTTATCGGCCTGGATTTGTTTGGAAGTGGGCAAAGTTATCCAACAGGCGGATCCGGAAGTGTCAGAAGCGATCGATTTTTGCCGTTATTACGCCTCCGAGATGGAAAGACTGGATTTAGGGCATAATTTCGACGTAGCAGGTGAGAATAATCGTTATTTCTACCAACCCCGGGGTATTGCTTTAGTGATTTCTCCCTGGAATTTCCCCCTAGCCATTGCGGTGGGGATGACAGTAGCGGCTTTAGTAGCAGGTAACTGTACGCTATTGAAACCTGCCGAGACTTCCTCGGTGATTACGGCGAAATTTGCCGAGATTCTCCTAGAAGCGGGTATTCCTGCCGGAGTCTTCCAATATATCCCGGGTAAAGGTTCGCAAGTGGGGGCGCATTTAGTTAGCCATCCCGATGTTCACCTAATCGCCTTCACCGGTTCACGAGAAGTGGGCTGTCGCATCTATACAGATGCCTCCATCGTGCAAAAGGGTCAAAAACACCTAAAACGAGTTATCGCCGAAATGGGCGGCAAAAATGCCCTAATTGTCGATGAGAGTGCCGATTTAGATCAGGCCGTTGTCGGTGCGGTTAAGTCCGCTTTTGGCTACACCGGCCAGAAATGTTCGGCCTGTTCGCGGATAATCGTTCTGGAAAGCGTCTATGATAGCTTTGTGGAGCGCTTTGTCGAGGCTACCGGGTCCCTCAATATCGGGCCGACGGATTTACCGAGTACGGAAGTAGGACCGGTTATCGACGAGAAAGCTCAAGCAAGAATTCGGGAATACATCGAAACTGGTAAAAAAGAGGCAGAATTAGCCCTAGAAATGCCAATTCCAGAAGTGGGTTACTTCGTCAGTCCCACCGTCTTTAAGAATGTTCCCCCCGATGCGGTAATAGCGATGGAGGAAATTTTCGGTCCGGTGGTGGCGATTATCAAAGTGAGTAATTTCGAGGAAGCTTTAGCCGTAGCTAACGGAACCGACTATGCTTTAACCGGTGGCTTATATTCTCGCACTCCTGCCCATATTAACCGAGCTATGCAGGAATTTGAAGTGGGAAACCTCTATATTAACCGGGGAATCACCGGCGCGATTGTCTCCCGTCAACCCTTCGGGGGTTTCAAGATGTCGGGGGTAGGTTCCAAAGCAGGGGGTCCGGATTATCTGCTGCAATTCCTCGAACCTCGTCACATCAGCGAGAATATTCAACGTCAGGGATTTGCACCGATTGAAGGGGCCGATTAAGCGATTTATAGCTAGGGTTTGCGGCAAAAAGTTTGTTGGTGGGGTTAGGAGTCAGTATTCTCCGAGTCAGGAGTCAGGAGTCATAATAAATCCAGTTATTAAAAACTGATTATTTATTCTCCGTTTTGCCTTCTGCATGAGTAGAAAACGGGTTTCTCCGAGAAACCCGTTTTCTGTGCGTTACTCAGGAATCAGGAGTCGGTCGTCAGGCTTCGGCCGTGAGCTCAGCCGAACGGAGAATATTTCTATTTGTTTTCTCTTCCCCCCACTTCCCTATCTCCCCACTCCCCCATCTCCCCATCTCCCCCCCCGCAACGCGCACGAAGTGGTCTCCCCACTCTCCTAGACTTTTTAAACAGGATTTACTATGACAGGGGACTCCCCGGCCGTTGTCTTTCCCACCCGATTTCTTGGCTGTCAACCTACTGCTATATACTTAAGTTGAGAATTGCGTCGGCCTATCAAGAAAAGACTATGACGATTGAAACCGTTGCCACAAAACCCTTTAGTGACCAGAAACCCGGAACTTCCGGACTGCGAAAATCCGTTCCCGTTTTTCAACAACCCCATTATCTGGAAAATTTTATTCAAGCTATCTTCAATACTTTAGACGGTATCGAGGGTCAAACCCTAGTCGTCGGTGGAGATGGTCGTTATTATAACCGTCAAGCTATTCAAACTATCCTGAAAATCGCCGCCGCTAACGGTATCGGCAGAATTCTCGTGGGAACCGATGGTATTGTCTCCACTCCCGCTATTTCTGGGTTAATTCGTGAAAATAACGCTTTTGGCGGTATTGTTCTCTCCGCTAGTCATAACCCCGGCGGTCCAGAGGGGGATTTTGGCATTAAGTACAATATTACTAACGGCGGACCGGCACCGGAAAATATCACCGATGCAATTTATGCCGAGACTAAGGTGATTAGCAGTTATAAAATCCTCTCAGGGGCCGATATTAATCTTGATCGCCCCAGTTCCTTTAAACTGGGAACTATGGATGTGGAAGTGATCGATGCGGTTACTCCCTACGTCAAAATGATGGAAAAGATTTTTGATTTTGATCGCATTCAGGCCCTACTCACTTCTGGTAAGTTTAAAATGTGCATGGATTCTCTCCATGCGGTGACGGGTCCCTACGCTTATGCTCTATTTGAACAGCGTTTAGGTGCGCCCAAGGGTACAGTATTAAATGGTATTCCCCTAGAGGACTTTGGTGGGGGTCATCCCGATCCTAACCTAGTCTATGCCCATGATCTGGTAGAAATTCTCTTTGGTCAAGATGCACCCGATTTTGGGGCTGCTTCCGATGGAGATGGCGATCGCAATATGATCCTCGGTCAGAATTTTTTTGTTACCCCCAGTGATAGTTTAGCTGTACTAACTGCCAACGCTCATCTAGTACCGGGCTATCAAAATGGTATCACGGGAGTGGCGCGATCGATGCCCACCAGTGCGGCGGCCGATCGGGTAGCGGCTAAACTGGGAATTGACTGTTATGAAACTCCCACCGGTTGGAAATTCTTCGGTAATTTGTTAGATGCGGGGAAAGCAACCCTTTGCGGGGAGGAAAGTTTCGGCACGGGTTCCAATCATATTCGCGAAAAAGATGGTTTATGGGCGGTTCTTTTCTGGTTAAATATTTTGGCAGTTAAAGGGGAATCGGTAGAGGAAATTGTTCGCAGTCATTGGCAAGAGTTCGGTCGTAATTTCTATTCTCGTCATGATTACGAAGAAGTCGCCTTAGAACCGGCAAAAGAGATGATGGCACGTCTCCAGAAGCTGGTTTTAGACCTTAAGGGTCAACAATTTGGTAACTATGAAGTGGAATATGCCGATGATTTTAGCTACACGGATCCCGTGGATGGTAGTGTGAGTAAAAATCAAGGGATTCGCATTGGTTTTACCGATGGTTCTCGGATTATTTACCGTCTATCGGGGACGGGAACTAAAGGGGCAACTCTCCGGGTTTATCTAGAAAGTTATGAACCGGACGCGAGTAAACACGATATCGACACCCAAAAGGCCCTACAGCCGTTAATTGATTTAGCCGAAGAAATCGGTCAAATTCGTCAATCTACCGGACGGGAACAACCCACGGTTATTACCTAGGGTTGGCTGAAAAAGTTTTTCGTGGGGGCAGGGTTCCCCCCGATCCCTCCAATGGCTGGCACTTTTTGAGGTCAAAAAAGCCTAAACTAGATTTATTCAGCCAGCCCTATCTATTGCCCATGGCTTGTCCGGCGAGATAACCAGTGGTCCAAGCGCATTGAAAATTAAATCCCCCCGTGACTCCATCGATATCTAGTACCTCCCCGGCAAAATATAACCCCGGACAGATTTTACTTTCCATAGTTTTAAAATCCACTTCCTGAAGATTCACTCCTCCAGAGGTGACAAATTCCTCCTTAAACACCCCTTTCCCTTTGATTTGATATTCCCCCTGCTGTAATTCAATCATCAATCGATTGAGAGTATTTTTAGATAATTCTGCCCAGGGAGTTTCCGAGTTAACAGTCAAGTAACTTAATAAACTCTGCCAAAGACGCTTAGGTAACTGCTCAAAGGGACAATAATTAAAAAGTTTTCTTTTGGGATATTCACTTTTAGTTTGTAAGATAATTTCTCGCAATTTTTCAGGAGGATAATCCCCCAACCAATTAATGATTAAAGGCATTCGGTAATGATGCTCGTGAAGTAACCGCGCCCCCCAAGCAGAAAGTTTTAAAATAGCCGGTCCACTGACTCCCCAATGGGTAATTAACAAGGGTCCGATTTGTTCTAATTTACTTCCCCCAAGACGAACTCGCACTTTATCCACAGTAACCCCTAACAAATCTTTCAGACGAGGATCGGCAATTTGAAAGGTAAATAAAGAAGGGACAGGAGAGACTAGAGAATGACCTAAATCTTGAGCGGTGCGATAACCAAAAGGACTACTTCCCGTAGCAATTAAAAGCTTATCTGCCCTAATTTGCTCATCTCTTTTTAATTCAATTAAAAAACTTTCTTCCTGTTTTTTAACCGATTTAACCGGGGAATTTAGCCTTAAATTAACCCCAGCAAAAGTCGCACTTTCCCGCAGACAATTAACAATAGTTTCAGAATTATCGGTGCTGGGAAACATTCGTCCATCCGCTTCTGTTTTGAGTTTTACCCCTCGCAATTCAAACCATTTAATAGTATCTTGGGGTTGAAACCGACTAAAAGCTCCCCGTAGTGCTTTGCCACCGTGAGGATAATAATTAACCAATTGGGAAACATCAAAACAATGATGGGTGACATTACAGCGTCCCCCTCCCGAAATCCGCACTTTCACCAGGGGTTCTTTTGCCGCTTCTAGGATAGTAACGCCAGCTTTTGGGTTAGATTCTGCCGCTTTAATTGCGCCAAAAAATCCCGCTGCCCCGCCACCAATTACGACTATTTGAGTCATATAAGTAAGTGGTTATAATTAAATTGAAGATATATCCCCCCTTAATCCCCCCTTGATCCCCCCTTAATCCCCCCTTGATAAGGGGGGTGTCTGATAATTTTTAACACCTACCTACTTATCAAGGAAAAAGTTAAGTTTAAACCGCCAAAAATCGCTGAATGACTTCTTGACTTAATTCGCTCGTGAAACCGGAAGCAACAATTCCCCCTTTCTGCATGGCGTAATATCGATCAGCTTGGCGGACAAAATGCAGGTGTTGTTCTACTAATAAAACGGCGATTCCTTTGCTGGCAACAATACGCCGTACCGCCGCTTCAATTTCGAGGATAATTGACGGTTGAATTCCTTCCGTGGGTTCATCTAAAATTAATAATTTTGGTTCCCCCACTAAGGCGCGAGCGATGGCTAATTGCTGTTGTTGTCCACCGCTTAAATCTCCTCCCATCCGCGATAACATGGTTTTTAAAACGGGAAACAAATCAAAGATTTCTTCGGGAATTGTGGCATTTTTTCTTTTTGTAGGTAAAGCTTCCAAACCGAGAATTAAATTCTCTTTTACCGTTAAACGGGGAATAATATCCCTACCCTGCGGCACATAACCCAGTCCTAATCTGGCTCTTTGATCTGAGGTTTTATTAATCAGGTTTTCTTGCTCATAATTAATTGTTCCCGCTCGCGGTTTTAAGATACCCATCAAGGTTTTTAATAGGGTAGTTTTACCCACGCCATTACGTCCGATTAAACAGACCATTTCTCCCGCATTAATGTTAAGATCAACATCTCTTAAAATATGACTTTCTCCGTAGTAAACATTGAGATCAGATATGTGTAACATTGTCAACCCTTTTTAACTAATTTTAATCATTTTACTCTTTATTCTTCCGAGGAACCTAGATAAACTTCAATAACTTTCGGATCATTTTGAATTTGCTCCATATTCCCCTCACATAGAACAGTTCCTTGGTGTAAAACCGTGACTTTGCGGGCAATTTGCCGGACAAATTCCATATCGTGTTCGATGACAATAATTGAATGACTTTTCGCTAGATTTAATAACAAATTACCCACGTTTTCCGTTTCCTCATCGGTTAATCCTGCCACGGGTTCATCTACTAGCAGCAAATCTGGTGACTGGGCCACTAATTGACCAATTTCTAAGCGTTGTTTTTCCCCGTGAGAAAGTAAAGAAGCGGATAAATCAGCTTTAGCAGTTAACCCGATAGTTTCCAATAAACCAATAACTTTTCTGCTATCTTCTAGGGGAGGACGACCGAAAAGAGTTGAGAAAACATTTTTATTGCGATTGCTAACTAAATCGAGATTTTCTCGGACAGTTAGATTTAAATATACCCTAGGAGTTTGAAATTTGCGACCGATACCTAAACGAGCGATCGCAAATTCAGGAATTTTGCGGAGATCTCGACCTTTAAATAATACCCGTCCGATGGTGGGTTGCACTTTCCCCGTAATCACATCTAAAAAAGTGGTTTTTCCCGCACCATTGGGACCGATAATCACCCGCAATTCTCCCGTATCCATACTGAAATTAAGATTATTGAGAGCCTTAAAACCCCCAAAACTAACGGTAAGATTCTCGATTTCTAGGATTTTTCCAGTCATAATTTCTAAGAGGGAATTGGGAAGTATTTTCAGTGAACAGTAAACAGTAATCAGTGAACTGAAAACTCACATCTGATAACTGACTCCTGAATACTAATAGAATAAAATCACTTATGCTCTAATTCTTCTTTTTCCAGTTGCGCTTCTGGATCTTCCTCAATACTAGGATAGGTAATTAAAGTTTTGCGGAAACCAAAATGAGTCAGCAAACGTTTAATCCCACCGAGAATACCATCGGGAAGCACTGTCACCACAATTAGGAATAGGGCCCCTTGTAAAAATACCCAGACTTCCGGAAATTGTTCGCTTAAAAAAGTTTGGGCTAGGCGTACTAATAAAGTACCGATAACTGCCCCCACAAGGGTAGCACGTCCCCCCACAGCCACCCAAATCACCATTTCAATGGAAAAAGCCACATCCATAGAGTTAGGGGTGATAATTCCCGTTTGCACCGTATAAAGAGCGCCGGCAACACCAGCAATCGCCCCAGAAATGGCAAAAACTAACACCTTAAACCAAGTAGGATCATAACCAGAAAAACGAACCCGCACCTCGTCATCGCGAATGGCGACTAACAAGCGCCCAAATCTGCCCGTAGTTAACCAACGACAGAGGAGATAAATAGCCAGTAAACAGACAATTGTGAGTAAATAAAAGGCCACTTGAACGGCATCGGAACCCACCAGTAACCCGAAAATTGTTTGGGTATCGGTTTTTAAGCCATTAGTGCCGTTAATTAACTTTTGTTGGCCGTTAAAAAAGTTAAAAAATACCAGTAAAGCCGCTTGGGTTAAAATCGAGAAATAAACCCCTTTAATGCGATTGCGGAAGATTAAATAACCTAATAATGCCGCCATGATCGCTGGTACGATAATTAGGGCTAGAATTGTCAAAGGTAGGGAATAAAAAGGTTGCCAAACAAAAGGTAATTCTGTCACCCCGTAGAGAGTAAAAAATTCGGGCAGTTGTCCCGGTGGTAACTGAAGATTTAGGTACATGGCCAAAGCGTAACCACCGAGGGCAAAAAAGATGCCATGACCAAGACTTAATAAACCCGTATAACCCCAGATTAAATCTATCCCCAAAGCGACAATAGCCAGGGAAAGAAATCGCCCCAATAAACGCAAACGGAAAGCCGACAAAGCTAAGGGCAGTAACACCGCAAAGATGACCACCAATCCAACAATAACAGCGATTTCCGTGATTAACTTTTTCTTTTCCCGTTGTCGGGATTCGTTTCTAGTGATGGTTTCGGTAATCATAATCTATAACTCGGCAGTACGTCCTTTAGGAGGAAAAATTCCCGCAGGTTTGAATTGCAAGAAAGCAATAATTAAAGCAAAAATCATCACTTTTGCCATGCTAGTGGTGGAGAAAAAGGTGAAGAAATCCGTTAGGGGTTTTAGTGCTTCTACGGAACCAAAAATCAGGGCAAAAGTTCCCGAACCAATTAAATAATTAGCCACACCGATGGCCATAGCTGCGATAATAGTTCCCAGGAGATTACCCACTCCCCCCACCACCACTACCATGAAGGTATCAACGATATAATTTTGTCCCACGTTTGGACCGACGGAACCCAAAAAACTAATCGCACAACCGGCAACTCCAGCTAATCCCGAACCGAGGGCAAAAGTCAAAGCATCCACTTGATTTGTCGGAATGCCTAAACAGGCACTCATCTGGCGATTTTGGGTGACGGCACGAATGCGTAAACCCCAAGAAGATTTATTTAAAAACCAATAGGTTCCTAACAAACAAATGGCAGTCAAAATAATAATAAATAGACGGGTGTAGGGCATTTGAAAACCGGGTAAAGGTAAACCTCCCCGTAACCAAGCAGGAGCCGTGACATCGACGTTTCTGGCACTAAACCAGGGTCTAGCGAGAACGGGATTAAAAGATAAAAGATAGCCTAATAATCCAGCGATAGCTAGGGATAAAGGCAGGGTGACACCGATAGCTAAATTGCGAATTCTCTCCCAATCTAAGCGACGACTTAACACCGTCATCGCCCCAAAAAATAACAGACATAAAACTATTAAACTAATTACTAATAAGCCGTTGACACTTCTGACAAATTGCTGCAGAATTAAGCTAACTCCCCAAGTGGCCAGCAGCGTTTCTAGGGGTCTGCCGTAGAGGAACCTAATCACCCCCCTTTCTAATAATAATCCCGCCAATCCCGACACTAAAAAAGCGATCGGTAGGGCGAATAAAACATAAGTATCAAAGAGGGGAGAACCGAAACCTTTAAAGACATTTTGCACCACAAAAGTACTGTAGGCCCCTAACATCATTAACTCACCGTGAGCGAGATTAATTACCCCCATCAGTCCAAAGACAATCGCTAGTCCTAAAGCGGCCAGCAATAGCACAGAACCGATGCTAATACCATTAAACAATCCTTCCAATAATGCTGACACTTTTCGTTATTCCCGTGCATTTTTAAGCTTTAAAAAGTGGGGTGAACAGTAATGCCCACCTCACTCTCGTTATTGTCTGAAAAAACTCCTAAAACTAGGATTTTTCCATTTTGAACTTACCGCCCTTAGCCGGATCCGTCCAGTCACAGGCAAAGCCCTTAGTTTCGGGGACAAATTGGTTCCAAGGTTGCGGATCCACTACCCCCGGAGTTGACCAAACGATGTTAAATAGACCATCATCTCTCACCTGACCAATGCGGACGGTTTTGGAGATATGATGATTGGGGAACATTTCCACTGGTCCTTCGGGAGCATCGAATTTCTGTCCTACGGCTGCGGCGCGAACTTTGTCGAGATCATCGGCGGTTGCCGCTTGTTCCACCGCTTGCTTCCAGAGATAGACCATGATGTAGGCCGCTTCCATGGGGTCGTTAGTGACGCGCTCCTGACCGAATTTAGCTCGAAAAGCCTCAACAAATTTCTTGTTAGCGGGGGTATCTACGGTTTGGAAATAGTTCCAACAAGCGTATTGACCGAGGAGATATTCCTTCCCGATCTGTTTAACTTCTTCCTCGGCAACACTCACCGACATGACCGGATATTTATCGGGAGTTAAACCGGCCGCTTGCAGTTGTTTAAAGAAAGCCACGTTACTGTCACCGTTGAGGGTGTTGAAAATAACGCCGCCATCGGGTAAAGCTTGCTTAATTTTGGTGATAATCGGGGTAACTTCCGTGTTACCTAGGGGTAGATAGTCTTCGCCCACGGTTTCGCCGCCTTTCGCCTTTAACTGCTCTTTAATAATCGTGTTGGCAGTGCGGGGAAAAACGTAGTCGGAACCGACGAGGAAGAATTTTTTCCCTTTATTTTCCAGCAACCAAGTCACTGCCGGCTCGATCTGTTGGTTGGGGGCGGCCCCAGTGTAGAAGATATTTCTAGAACACTCTTGACCCTCGTACTGGACAGGATACCAGAGCATATGGTTTTTGGCTTCAAACACGGGTAAAACCGCCTTACGACTGGCGGAAGTCCAACAACCGAAGACAGTCGCAACTTTGTCCTGATCGATCAGTTTGGTGGCTTTTTCGGCAAAAGTTGGCCAATCGGAAGCGCCATCTTCCACCACTGCCTCGATCTGTTTACCAAGAACACCACCGGCGGCATTGATTTCCTCGATCGCCAGTTTTTCCGCATCGACTACGCTGGTTTCACTGATGGCCATGGTGCCACTGAGGGAGTGCAGAATACCCACCTTAATTGTCTCTCCAGAAGCTGGGGCGGGACTAGCAGCCGGGCTAGGACTAGCCGTGGGGGTTTGGCTTTGATTGCCACCGCAAGCTTTTAACAGAATACTGGTTCCCAAAGCGGCAGAACCGTACAGGAGAAATTTACGTCGTCCTAAATTTGACATGATGATCTTGAACTAACCTCGCTGACAATATTAGCTACTTCACACGGATGTTTTTGCTGAGGAGATTTTCGGGAATCTTTCTAGGAATATCTGTGTGATCCTACGGCTAGGTTAGCAGTTTTTTTGTAATTTTCGCTACTTTTTAGATGTTTTTTGTAACTTTTACTACTTTTTCAGGAAAAATTAATGATTTTTCTGGAATTTGCCTCAGTTTTTTAGCTATCAGGAGTCGGTCGCCGGTCGGGGAAGTCATAATAACACAATAGCCTCGCGTGCCTGGAAAAAGTGCCAAAACCGTTTTCTAGTAAGGCTTCCAGTAATATTCAGCCCAACCCAATGATCAATCCGAATCTGGCCAAAGCAGCCGGACAGCAAGCAGAGCAAAACCGATGGCCGCTATCGCTTTTAAGATCTTAGCGGGGAATAATTGCGCCATACTGCCCCCCGCAAGGACTCCTAAGAAACTGGTGAAGATTAAGGCGGTAATTGAGCCAAAAAAGACAGCTTTAGGTGATTTGGAACTGCCACCGAGAGCGATCGCTACTAATTGACTTTTATCGCCGATTTCTGCCAAAAAAACCGTGATAAATGTCAGTCCGAATAATTGCCAATTCATAAATTCTAGGGAGATGGGTGATGGGGAGGTGGGGAAGTGGGGAAGTGGGGAAGTGGGGAAGTGGGGAAGTGGGGAAGTGGGGTGTGGGGTGTGGGGTGTGGGGTGTGGGGTGTGGGGTGTCGGAAGAATAAATAGAAATAATCTCCTGTCTCCTGTCTCCTATCTCCTGACTCCTGACTCTTGATCACTGATTGCTTAGAGAATATCGCCGATCAGTAAACCGGTGATCAAAAGGAGAAGGATAGCGACACCGATATCTAAAGTTTTCGGGGAAAGACGACGCGCAATCCAATAACCGATCAGGACACCGAGGAGACTGGTAGCGATTAAAGCGGTGGCTGCCCCGGCAAAAACCACCCAGGGGGATTGGGATTCAGCGCTGATCAGAAGGGTGGCTAATTGGGTTTTATCGCCGATTTCAGCAAAAAATATCGTCAGGAATGTGGAACTAAACACCGTCCAAAAACTCCAAGAAGGTGGCTGATCTGGCTTTTTCTCGGTTGAGGCGATCAATTTGCTATCACTCATCGGCTAATTTAACAATATCGGGTTAAGAAATAATTTTCATACTTTTTTCATTTTAGCCCGACCGGTTTTCTGGCGATAGTTTCTGCTGTTGGGGGCGCTGTCTCCTCCCCCCAATAGTTAAAAAACCCTAGTCGATCGAGGTAGAGTTTCCATCCTAGAGTTTAATAATTATTAGACTAGGACGAGCGCAAATTGCTTGGAGGTATAGCCCCTATGGCCAGTGAAAGTGTTGTACAGGACAGAGATTATACTCTGATTATTGACAAAAGTGGCAGTATGTCCACTGCTGATAAACCCAGCGAGAAAACCCGTTGGCAAATTGCCCAAGAATCCACCCTCGCCTTGGCTAGAAAGTGCGAGGAAGTCGATCCGGACGGCATCACCATCTATCTTTTCTCTGGACGTTTCCGACGCTATGATAATGTTACTTCCGATAAGGTGACACAAATTTATCAAGAAAATGAACCCATGGGGAGGACAGACCTAGCAGCTGTGCTGCAAGATGCCCTTGATAATTATTTTCAGCGCAAAACTGCCGGCAAAACTAAACCCAACGGAGAAACTATTCTGGTGATTACCGACGGAGAACCAGATGATCGCAAAGCGGTGATGCGTCAAATTATCGAAGCTTCTCGAAAACTCGATAGCGATCAAGAATTAGCCATTTCTCTGATTCAAGTAGGCCATGATCGACAAGCGACCGAATTTCTTAAAGCTTTAGACGATCAACTAGAATCGGCAGGGGCTAAATTTGATATCGTTGACACAATTACTATCGATGACATGGAAGATATGACCCTAGCGGAAGTTCTTCTCAACGCCATTACCGATTAATTGCTGCTTAAGTAGGGGTGATATCTCTTCACCCCTACTTAAGCAGGATTTAACTGCTAGTCAGGGCGACAAATTTATCTTTTTCCTCATCGGATAATTGCTCCGATTGTCCGGTGATTTGTTTGTAGATTTTGAGATATTCCAAAGCGGATTTATACCAACTAAAATCTTGAGTCATTGCCCGTTGCTGTAGTTTTTGCCAATCCTGTTTATAACGGAAACTTTCCCAAGTCCGGATCATACAGGTAAACAGGTCTAAAGGTTCATAGCGATCGAAACTAAATCCTGTTCCTTTTTCCTGAATTGGGTCGTGGAAAGATACCGTATCGACTAAACCACCGGTGCGGCGTACCATGGGGATGCAACCATAACGCATGGCCATTAATTGGGAGATGCCACAGGGTTCAAAACGGGAAGGCATTAACAAAGCATCGGCCCCCCCATAGATGCGACGGGAAAGGGCATCACTGTAGAGAAGATGCAGAGACATTCGCCCCCGGAAACGGGAAGTCATCTCCCATAGTTGGGTTTCATAATAGCGATCTCCTGTACCTAAAATAATCAATTGTGCATCAGTATAGGTGAGAAAGCGATCTAAAATTTGCATCACTAGATCAATACCTTTTTGTTCTACCAAACGCGTCACCATCCCCATGACAAAGGCATTTTTACTGACCTGTAGCCCCACTTCTTCTTGCAGGGCAATTTTATTAGCCAGACGTTTTTCGATGGTTTCTGGGGTAAAATTCTGCTTAAGATAAACATCTTTAGCCGGGTTATACACCTCCGTATCGATGCCGTTGACAATCCCCACCAGATTGCCGGAAATATAGGACAATAATCCCTCTAAATTTTCGCCATAAATGGGGGTCTGTATTTGACGGGCATAGGTAGGAGAAACGGTAGTGACGCGATTAGCAAATTGAACCGCCGCGGCCATGGTATTATCGCCCTGCATATACCAAGGACACCAAGTCATTTTTTCTAACGCCTCCCGCCAAGGCCCCTGGTAGGCGAGATTATGGATAGTAAAAACGGTGCTAATATCGGGGTCTTGGTGCATCCAGACGGGAATCATGCCCGTATGCCAATCATGACAGTGAATAACTTGCGGTTTCCAGTAATTCCATGCGAATTCCGCTGCACCATTGGCAAATAGGGTAAATCGCCAGGCCTCATCTTCGCCTCCGTAGATATTGCGTCCAGAAAAAGCTAGATGACCAAAGAGGTAGAGAGGAATATCCGTATCGGGTAAAACCGTCTCATAGACCAAAAAATCCTGAAACATGGCGAATCCTGACCAAATGGGTTCGGAAGGGATATCCATTTTTTCCGCGAGAAAACCGTAGTAGGGCAGGAAAATCCGCACGTCATGACCTAGCTGACGCAAGACTTTCGGTAATGCCCCAATTACGTCCCCCATTCCCCCAACTTTGGCAATTGGGGCGGCCTCGGCACCCACAAATAGAATTCGCATACTGTTCCCGCTTCTGTGAAGATCGATATGGGCAATGTTAGTGATTATAGGGGACTTATTCACCCAATCGATCAAATATCTTGATTATTTTCTGGGCTGTTGGCGATTTGTCAGTTATCGGCAAACAGTAAACAGTATGATAACTGATAACCGATAATTGCCTTTTTCTAGGATTGAGAATCAGAATCCACCTCGGTCTTCACTTCGGGGATAATATCGGGTCTTTGGGCATCTTCCCAACCGACTGGGCGTTTAGAATTATACCAAGCGATCGAACCAATGCTGACAGCAGCGAGAAAACCGACCACATAAACTGCCACAAAATAAACGGGGAATTTGCCACTGGCCACTTCTAGGAGTAGATACATAATTTTTTCACGATTAAGCTTTTAATTTGTATATCTTAACAGAATCGGCCCGCTCATCCCTATTCTCGATCGCTACCGGTCCACCAACCGGAAGGCAGCCAAATACCGCCATGAAAAGCTATTTTTGCCGGTGTCATCATATATCCCCAAGCTTCGCCGATCAATTCTCGCTCTAGATTATAAATAGGAATTCTGCGACGCTGATACTCGTTTTCTTCTGGAGATCT
This sequence comes from Microcystis sp. LE19-8.1F, assembly GCF_027531715.1. Taxonomy (NCBI): domain Bacteria; kingdom Bacillati; phylum Cyanobacteriota; class Cyanophyceae; order Chroococcales; family Microcystaceae; genus Microcystis; species Microcystis sp. LE19-8.1F. The sequence continues at coordinate 47,924 of NZ_JAPZSO010000093.1, forward strand.
GCCGGGTTGATAATCTTCCAAACCATCCAAAAGCCCTATATCATAATCTGCGTTAAAAGTCAATAAAATTCCCTTGACCCAGCCATCCCCCTCGGTCAGTCCGGGATAACCGAGGGCGGTAAGATGGTATAAATGCCCCTTTGTGTAGGCGGTTTTAGAGTTGAGCACTTTTCCCGCACAGTAGGCAGAATAGTTACTCTCCTTCGGTTTCAGGGTTCCATAAACAAAGACTTCCATCATCGGTCCAATTGTGCCGCTACTCCTCCTAATAGGATATCGCGAACAAATTGACTGGCTAAAAGTTCGTGGGGAAAACCAAGAGAAATGGCACTGATATTATCGAGTCGTTGCCGATGTTCCCCGGTGAGGTTAAAGTCCAGACAGGCGAGATTATCCTGCAATTGGGACAATTTTCGAGCGCCAATGAGAGGAATTACGGAGTTAGGCCGATTTCTGAGCCAATTTAATGCCACTTGTGCCGGTGATTTCTCAATTTCTCTGGCAATCTCTAGGACAGTCTCGGCAATTTTCAGATCGCGATCAAAAATTTGAAAAGGTTGGTCGGTCATGCTTAAACGACCATCGACGGGGTTGGGTTGATTATATTTTCCCGTTAAAACCCCTCCTCCCAGAGGACTCCACGCTGTCACCCCGATATTTAATGCTTTGGCCATGGGCAATAATTCCCGTTCGGGGGTGCGTTCCTTGAGAGAATATTCTATTTGTAGTCCGATAAAGGGTGTCCATCCCCGCAGGGTGGCCAGGGTGTTCGCTTGGGAGACAATCCAAGCAGGACTGTCAGAAATGCCGATATAAAGGACCTTTCCCATCCTGACTAAATCATCGAAAGCGCGCATCACTTCTTCGATAGGAGTGAGAGAGTCCCAAAGATGAAGCCAGAGTAAATCGATGTAATCAGTACCTAAACGCTTTAAACTAGCTTCTACCGCTTGAAAGAGGTTTTTTCGATGATTTCCGCAGGCATTGACATCGCCGGGGCGCGTGTTGAGAGAATATTTGGTGGCGATTACCCATTTTTCTCGATCGCCCTTGACAAATTCCCCCACTAATGTTTCACTGGTTCCGTTAGTGTAGAGATTAGCAGTATCGAGAAAATTGCCGCCCGCTTCCGCAAAAGCCCGAAAAACCGCCCGACTTTCTTCTTTATCCGACCCCCAACCCCAATCTTCCCCGAATGTCATCGTTCCTAGACATAGTTCGGAAACTCGCAGACCACTATTACCTAAAAGTTTGTAACGCATATTTCCAGTAGGGTTTCTTAGCCTAGTCTAACGGCAAAAATCTTCACTGTAGGTAAATTGTCTGAAATATTGGCTCTTTCCATGCCTATTTCGGCAATAATTCCTCCCATTTAGCTATCTATTTTTTTAGAGTAAGCTAAGACGCATTTTAACCGCCTATCCTTAGATTAGCTGAATATTCCCCCCCTTGCCCTAGGGCTGATTCATTCTCCGAATCTAATTCTTTTTTTTGCTACCCTTAATCGCTTATGAGGTAGGCTAGGGAGCAGGGAAGTACAGGTTTTTGCTCTCATAGTAGGTTGATTCATGAATCAACTCATAGTAGGTTGATTCATGAATCAACCTACAAAGCGCGACGTTTTGAAAAATTTTCAGATATGTATTTCCGAGAAATCGACTAAAAACGTTGCCATATAAGGATTTGAGAGAATGACATTTCAGAGAATGAAACGAACCTACCCGACTGACTATAACCACGCCCTTCGCCTCAATGCTAAATCCAGTAAAACTTACAGTAACCGAGGGGCTGTTTATAATGACTTAAAAGAATACTTAAAGGCGATCAACGACTGTAACAAAGCTATTAACCTCGATCCTAAATTGTCCGGAGCTTACTTTCATCGAGGGTTGGCTTATGCCAAATTAGGAAACCCTCAAAAAGCACTCGCCGACTATAACAAAGCTATTAACCTCAATCCTTATGATGCTGACGCTTACCTTCAGCGAGGCTGAGAGGGGGACAAGCGAGCTAGAAGGTAGATAGGGCAAGCGATATCGCTCTTTGTCCTTTGATGTAATCCTTCAACCGATAGCGGCTAATTTGCATTAGCTCTTCTATATTTTTTGGGAACATTTGATGTAGCTGGAG
>NZ_JAPZSO010000175.1:0-11861 GCF_027531715.1 Microcystis sp. LE19-8.1F
TTGTGGCTTAGTAAGATTGAGAATTAGTGCGCTAATTTTAGAAGTAATAGAATGGGAGCAATCAGGGGAAGTAATTGACGTTATAATTAGCCATAGTTTTCCGTCAAAATTCGATTTTGTCTCTTTAAACCCTGATTAATCCGTTTTTAGAGCTAATTTTGACTCTTGGTCTAATCTGCCTGTCTTCCTTGCTGTGACTGACTTATAAATTTTTGGAGATGTCTATTATGAATAGAACCATTCTTGATAGTATGGTGAGAACCACAACACCGGACAGGGGAATAGAGTCGGACTAGAGGGGTGATTTTGTTCGGTGCTAGACTGATATTTGAGTAAGCCAGACAGGAGCCACAAAAAGATATTTATCAGAAAAGTCATGATCAAGCTAGAGGTATAAAGACTGATCGGGTTCCAATTATTTTTATTAATAAATATTTGACACACTTCATACCGGATAAGCAAGAGGGCTACGCCACTACTACCAAATCATTACCCCGCTCCCTATTCCTTCCAAATCAGTATCGGGGTGACGCTGGCCTATTTGCTGATCACGGCCGCCTTGAGTAGCCGGGGTGATTAGATACCGTTGCCGCAGGGTTGTCGGTAGTAAAACGTAGGGCGCGTTAGACGGCAAAAATTGCCGCTGTGACTGGAAGGTGACAATCCGTCGTAACGCACCACCTATCATCAACATTTACTCGTACCGGCGGTTACGTTTGCGGATAATCCAGAGGATAAACCAGATAACGAGGACAAGTAGAGCTATTTTTGACACAGGAGCCAGATATTCTTCCACAAGGGGGTAATTTTTCCCTAAAAAGTAACCTGCTGCCGTTAAAAAAACGACCCAGAGGGTCGTGCCGATGGTGGAGTAAACTAAAAAGGGAATCATCGCCATGTGATTCATCCCGGCGGGTAGGGAAATCAAAGTTCGCACTCCGGGGACCAAACGACAGAGTAAAACCGCTTTACTACCGTGACGGTTAAACCATTGATTTGCTTTTTGAATATCTTTAGCGGAAACGGTAATCCATTTGCCGTATTTATCGGCTAGTTTTTCGATTTTTTCCTCATCCACAACGCGACCGAGATAATACCAAGGTAGCGCTCCGACTACGGTTCCGACAATCCCCGCTACCACTGCCGGAATAAATTCCATTTGTCCCTCATGGACGGTAAAACCCGCTAGGGGCATAATTAATTCCGAGGGAATGGGCGGAAAAAGATTCTCTAAAAACATTAATAGGGCTATGCCTAAATAGCCCATAGAAGTCATTGTATTTGTAATCCATTCAGTCATAATTTTTTAGGATTTAGAAAACAGTTTAAAAGTAAAAAAAGGGAGTGGGGGAAGTATTTTCAGTAAACAGTAATCAGTGAACTGAAAACTGAAAACTCACACCTGATAACTGATAACTGATAACTGATAACTGATAACTGATAACTGATAACTGATATTAGGTTCCAGAAGTCCAGGAGTTGATATATTCTAATTGGGCTTCGGTGAGAGTATCGATTTCAATACCCATGGCTTGCAGTTTCAAGCGGGCGATTTCTTGGTCTAATTCGTAGGGAATCGAGTAGATACCGGGGGCTAATTTACCTTGATTTTTAACCAAGTATTCTACACCGATCGCCTGGTTAGCGAAACTCATATCCATAACGGCGCTAGGATGACCTTCGGCGGCTGCCAGGTTAACTAGGCGACCTTCACCGATAACAACGACGGATTTACCGCTTTTTAGTCTATATTGTTGGGTAAAGTTGCGAACTTCCTTAACATTATCGGCTTTTGCGCCTAAAGCTTGCAGGTCGATTTCAATATCAAAGTGACCGGAGTTGGAAACAATCGCCCCATCTTTCATCAGGTCAAAATGTTCAGCCCGGATAACGTGCTTGTTACCAGTAACGGTGATGAAGATATCGCCTTCTTTGGCGGCTTCATCCATGGGCATAACCCGGAAACCGTCCATCGCCGCTTCAATGGCACGCACGGCGTTGATTTCGGTGACAATTACATTAGAGCCTAAACCTTTGGCCCGCATAGCGACACCCTTACCACACCAACCATAACCAGCCACAACCACGGTTTTACCGGCAAGGAGGATATTGGTGGCGCGAATGATACCATCAAGGGTAGATTGACCTGTACCGTAGCGATTATCAAAGAAATGCTTGGTTTCTGCGTCGTTAACGTTCATTGCGGGGAAGGATAACACCCCAGCTTTGAGCATGGCTTGCAAACGGACGATACCGGTGGTAGTTTCTTCGGTAGTACCGATAATGTCGGGTAATTGGTGACTTCTTTCTTTAACTAGAGTGGCCACCACATCACAACCATCATCGATGATAATCTGGGGTTTATGATCGAGGGCGATTTGAACGTGACGGTGATAGGTGTCGTTATCTTCCCCTTTGATTGCATAAACGGGGATGCCGTAATCAGCGACTAAACAAGCGGCCACATCATCTTGGGTGGAAAGGGGATTACTGGCAATCAGTAACGCATCGGCGCCACCGGCCTTGAGTGCGATGGCTAAATTGGCGGTTTCGGTGGTAACGTGACAGCAAGCGACTAAACGCAGTCCAGCAAAGGGTTTTTCGATGGCGTAACGTTCGGCTAATTGACGCAAAACGGGCATTTCCCGTCCGGCCCATTCGATGCGCTGTTTGCCGATGGGGGCTAAACTAATATCTTTGATGTCGTATTTCTGTTGAACTGGTGTTGCTACCATAAGGGGTTTTCCTTAAATACAAGCCTAGGCTATTGGTTAATTTAACTTAACATTGTCTGGGGATTTTGGCTAATGTCAAGCTTTTCACCGGTTTTTTATATAGGAAAAAGTTATCAATCCCTCACTGACCTATCCAGAACTCAGTATATTGTCTCTATTCTGTCCGATTATTTAGTACACTTAGACTACTGCACAAGCTAAATTAAGCTAGAAATCTCTATCTGGTGATGATAAGATAAAGTGATGGGCGAGAAACTGACAGGCGTTAATCCCAAGATAATCCAATGGGCAAGAGAAAGGGCGAGATATTCTCTTGAGTCTGTGGCGGTCAAGTTGAAAAAAGATGTTTCTGTTATCGAGAAATGGGAGTCAGGAGAGGACTTTCCTACCTATAGTCAATTGGAAAAGTTAGCAGAAATATATAAACGTCCTCTCGCTTTATTCTTTTTCCCAGAACCTCCCCTAGAAGCGGAGGAAAAACAAGAATTTATAACTTTGCCAGACTTTGAAATCGAAAACCTGGCCGCCGATACTATCTATGCTTTACGACAAGCAAAAGCGATGCAATTGTCGCTACAGGAAATTAATAATGGTATTAATCCTAGTACCAAGAAAATCTTTCAGGATATTGCGGTTAGCTCTAGTGATGATTTAAGGATATTAGCCGAACAGATCAGAAATTATTTAAACGTTACTCTAGAAGAACAACTGACCTGGAATGATCAGGAAACTGCCTTAAAAAAATGGCGGAGTGCCGTGGAAGAAGCTGGTATTTTTATTTTTAAGCGTTCTTTTAAGCAGCGAGAAATTTCGGGATTTTGCTTGATAGATATTGAATTTCCGATCATCTATCTTAATAATAGCACGGAAAAATCTAGACAAATATTTACCATTTTTCATGAATTAGCACATATTCTTTTGCAGACTAATGGAATTACTAAGTCTAACGATAGATATATTAATAGTTTGCAAGGAGAAAATAAATATATCGAGATATTTTGTAATAAATTTGCTGCGGAGTTTTTGCTTCCTAATCATGTTTTTTCTGAGATAATCAGAGAAACAATAGTTAACGATAAAATTATCTCGAAAATTTCCAGTGATTATAAGGTTAGTCGAGAAGTAGTTCTACGAAAACTATTAGATAATAACTTTATTTCTCAGAAAGAATATACTCTTAAAGTAAACGAGTGGTACAGTGAGCAGGTGGGAAAAAGTCAGGACAAAAATAAAAAATCTGGAGGTAATCCCTATGCTAATCAGGCGACATATTTGGGAGAAAATTACCTAAAACTGGTGTTCAATAAATACTATCAAGGCCAATACGATATCGAGCGTGTTGCTGATTATCTAAACATTAAAAAAGTTGCTACGGTGGAAAAACTTGAACAATATTTATTAGACAAAGGACTGTTTTGATGGTTTACATTTTTGACACAAGTAGTTTTAAGGTTTTAGGAAACTATTTTCCCAAAAGTTTTCCTACCGTTTGGCAAAAAATCGATTTGCTTGTGTCAGAAGGTAAACTAGAATCAGTACGCGAAGTGCTTAAAGAAGTAGAATAGGGCAATAATAAACAATTTGTTTTAGATTGGATAGACTCCAATAAACAAATATTTTTACCACCCACTGCTCAGGAAACTTTATTTATTGCTGAAATTTTTTCTATAAGAAACTTTAAGGATTTAGTGAGTGAAAAAGCAAGATTACAAGGAAAGCCAGTGGCTGACCCATTTATTATTGCCTGTGCCAAGATAAAAGACGGTTGCGTAATTACCGAAGAAGCCTTGAAGCCTAATGCTCCCAAAATCCCCACAGTCTGTCAACACTTTTCTATCGATTGTACCAATGTTCAGGGTTTAATGGAGCGGGAAGGTTGGCAATTTTAAAACTAAAATTAATGGATAAATTGCCAATAAATTTATATGTTGAAAAGGCTTTTTCTGGAAAACTAATAACCATGTTCAGTCAGAAATTCTAGGCTAATCTCGCTAGGAGCGTGATAAGAGCGCATTCCTAGCAATTTTTCCACATATTTGCCTAAAATATCCCCTTCTAGATTCACCCAATCGCCTAATTTTAAATGGGAAAGATTGGTTTCGGCGTAGGTGTGGGGGATGACAGCCACTTTAAACCAGCTGCCGGAGGCATCACAATCGGCCACGGTTAAACTAATCCCATTAACAGCTATACTGCCCTTACCGACGATATAACGAGCTATGTAGTTATTCCACTGGTCTTCTAGGGAACTAGGAGCAGCAAAGGTCATTTCCCACGAATTAGCCACGATTATCGATTCGACTAAACAACCAATACCGTCCACATGGCCGGTGACAAAATGACCGCCGATTTTACTACCCACCCGCAAAGAGGTTTCTAGGTTAACGTTGGTTTCCGTGTGAATTCTTCGTCCTAAAGTAGTGCGCTGTAGGGTTTCCGAGGAAGCGGTGGCCAGAAAACCCTCTGGGAGAATTTCCTCGACTGTCAAACAAACCCCATCCACAGCCACACTATCACCAATCATTAAATCTCGGAGAATTGTATCAGAGGATACAGACAAATAGAGTCTATCGGTATCCACGACCCGAATCGTTGCCAAGGCTTGAATTAATCCTGTAAACATCGGCTTTTTTCTCGACTATAAATCCTTATGAGTGAAAGATTGGGCATTTTCCCCAGAATAATCGGCGACAATATGACCATCTCCCACTAATTGATATTTGTAGGTCACTAATCCCTCTAATCCCACCGGACCGCGGGGAGGCATTTTTTGGGTACTGATACCCACTTCGGCCCCGAAACCGTAACGGAAACCATCGGCAAATCGCGTGGAACAATTATGAAAAACTCCGGCGGCATCAACTCGATCGCTAAAGGTTTTGGCCGTGTTAAAATTTTCGCTGACAATGGCTTCCGTGTGTCGAGAACCGTAATAATTAATATGTTCGATGGCCGATTCTAGACTATCGACAATTTTAATTGACAGAATTAAATCACTATATTCGGTTTGCCAGTCCTGTTCTGCGGCCGATGGCACGTTAATAATCTGACGAGTTGCTTCATCTCCTAATAATTTAACCTTTTTTTCCTCTAATGCCTGGGCCACTGCGGGTAAAAATTGTCTAGCGATGTCTTGATGAACCAATAAAGTTTCAATGGCATTACAAGCGGCAGGATATTGGGTTTTACCATCGACGGTAATCCTAATTGCTTTGCTTAAATCGGCTTCTTTGTCGATGTAGAGATGACAGATCCCATCGGCATGACCGAGGACAGGAATGCGGGTATTATTTTGGATATAACGCACAAATTCGTTAGAACCTCTAGGAATTATTAAATCGATGTATTGATCAAGTTTTAATAGTTCCTGAATTTCTTCTCGTGTTGTTAATAATCGTACCGCCGCCGGATTAACTTTAGTTTGACTCAAGGCCTGATGAATAATTGTTACTAAAGCTTGACAAGAACGGAGCGCCTCTTTCCCCCCTTTTAAAATAACGCCATTACCGGATTTAATCGCTAAACTGGTAATTTGAATTAAAGCATCGGGACGAGCTTCAAAAATAACACCTAAAACCCCTAAAGGACAGGTTATTCTCTGAAGAATTAAACCTTGATCTAATTCCCGATTAATTTGCATCGTAGCTAAAGGATCTGCTAATTTAACCACATCTCGCACCCCGGCAATAGCGGCTTTTAATTTGCTGGAACTTAACTCTAATCGCGCACATAAAGCGGGGGATAATTCCATCGCTTTGGCAGTTTGAACATCGACCATATTAGCGTCTAGTATCTTATCAGCATTGGCAGTTAAAGCCTCAGCAATAGCCTCTAAAGCTTCATTCCTTTCTTCGTTAGTCAGGATGGCCAGTTGACGACTCGCTTGACGGGTTTCTCTGGCGATTTCGGGGAGGGATAGAGAAGTTGTAACCATAGAAAATTAAAAGTAATAATCGCTATCTTGTTTATTTTATCTTATTTTTGAGAAAGTTTCAGGGTCATTAGACCTCTGGTAAAAATAAAAAATTGTTGTTAGGAGTCGGTAGTCAGGAGAATTAAGAATCAATAATAATCAATTAAATGGTCTATAGCGGTTCTCGCATCTGTGCGGCACACTTAAACCTTTGCTGATTAAGCTGTTCAGGATCGGGAATGTACCTCTTGTGAATCAGAAACGCTATATTTACAGATTTTATGGGTGCATCTCATTTTTGTAAATCTACTGAGTTGGGATTTTTAAGGGGAAACTCCCTGCTAAAATTGAGCGTCATTTCCGATTTTATCACTCAATCCAAACCTTTGGGGGGTTCTACCCCCCAAACCCCTAGGGTTGATTCATAGTAGGGTTGATTCATAGTAGGGTTGATTCAAGGTAGGGTTGATTCAAGGTAGGGTTGATTCAAGGTAGGGTTGATTCAAGGTAGGGTTGATTCAAGGTAGGGTTGATTCATGAATCAACCCTACCCAAACCCCGGAGCGCATTAGCTTTTCGGTGAGATGCTTACACGCAGCTGCTGACACATTTGTAATCATTTAAGAGTCACAGATAATTGCTGACTGTCGGTATTTCTGTAAGTGTGATACCATTTTTCTTTATTCGTGTCCCTCTCCCTTTCTGGGAGAGGGGTTCGGGGTGAGGGTAATTAACCATCTTTGCCATTACTTTAGAAAAATGGCATAAGATGCACCTGATTTTAGGCAATTTAATCCTTATTTTTGCTGGTTTTGAAACCTAAAAAATTAATTAGCCAAGAGGTTTATTGAAGGTTATCAACTCTTGTCATGATCATCATAAATCTAGTTAAATAGAAAAAATAGCCGAAATTAGTTATTTTTCTATCCTAGACCTTTAGAGACATTATAGTTAACATCCCTACAGGATCTAGACTATCTAGACCAGATTGGCAATCAGACAGTTAGATACTTCTTGACGCGCCCAACTATCGGCGGCTAAAATGTCATCTAGGCTAGGGGTAGAACTGTTATGAATTACAAAGCGATCGCAAACTTTTTCGATCACCCGGGGAATATCTAAGAAACTAATCTTTTCTTCTAAAAATAATGCTACCGCTTGTTCATTGGCCGCGTTTAATACTGCCGGCATTGCCCCACCCGCGCGGCCGGCTGCGTAGGCTAATCCCATACAGGGATATTTTTGATGATCGGGTTCTTTGAAAGTTAAACTGCCGGCTTTAACTAAATTTAAAGGTTCCCAATCGGTATAAATTCTTTCGGGCCAAGACAAGGCATATAACAGGGGTAAACGCATATCTGGCCAGCCTAATTGAGCTAAAACCGAGGTATCCTGTAACTCAATTAAAGAGTGAATAATACTTTGAGGATGAATAACAATATCGATCGCATTATAATCTACACCAAATAAATAATGAGCTTCGATAACTTCTAGACCTTTATTCATTAAAGTAGCCGAATCGATGGTAATTTTTCTGCCCATCGACCAGTTAGGATGTTTCAGGGCATCAGCTACGGTTACTTGCGGCAATTTTTCCACCGGTAAATCCCGAAAAGCACCCCCAGAAGCGGTGAGAATAATCTTTTTTAATCCCCCAGTGGGAACTCCCTGTAAACATTGAAAAATAGCTGAATGTTCCGAATCGGCAGGTAATAATTTAACTCGGTGTTTTTCCACTAAAGGCAGCACCACCGGACCGCCAGCAATCAGGGTTTCTTTATTAGCGAGGGCGATATCTTTACCGGCAGTAATAGCGGCAATCGTGGGCAGCAATCCCGCACAACCGACAATTCCCGTGACGACGCTTTCGGAATCGCCATAACGGGCCACTTCGATTACTCCTTCCTTTCCTGCTAGGATAATCGGGGTATAGTCAAGGTCGGAAATTAGGCTTTTTAGGTCTTCTAGTTGACTTTCGTTATTAATCGCCACGATTTGCGGGCGAAATTGCCGAATTTGCTCCGATAGTAGTTGAATATTATTACCCGTGGCTAATCCCACCACTTGAAACTTATCGGGATGATCGGTGACAATATCGAGAGTTTGAGTACCGATCGAGCCTGTAGAGCCTAAAATCGAGATTTTTTTCATAGAAACTTACTATAATTTGGGGATTAGCTTTTAATATACGTTCTCTGGGGTCTTTCCGGCACATCAGCGTAAATATTAAATATTTATTAAAAAAGTTGCTATTTTGACTTTTTTGTGCTATTGCTTAGAAAAGGTCGGCGATAGAGATGGTCACAGAGAAGAAATCGCATAGAAAAGCCGATGGATTAGGCTGTCTAGCGGGGGGTCTGGTTTTTTGCCTCTTATTTCCCCTGTGTTTTTTCGTTTTTGCTTGGTTATCCTTCGCTGTTGGCCCGATGGGTTGCGCTTTCCCCAGTCAATGTTCGGCAGAGGAGGAAATAATCAAGTTTATCCTATCAATGATTTCGTTTTTTGGGGGAGGATTCGCCGTACCTATATTCCTCAGTTGTGCTGTGGGAAAAGCCGTCAGATTTGGGTTAAGTCGGAGAAAAAATAACCGAACTTAAACTTAAGTTCGGCTAGATTATAATCTATTTAACAACTGGATAAAACTAACTTTCTGTCGCCGTTGCCGTGGTGGGGGGTAACTTAATATTAGTAGCTAATCCTAGAATTTGCAGCAGACGAATGGTCATCCAAGTCAGGTCAACTTCCCACCATTGTAGGCCATGACGGGCAGAATACTGATAGGCATGGTGATTATTGTGCCAACCTTCACCGAAAGTTAAGAGGGCAACCCACCAACAATTTTTAGAATTATCGTGGGATTCATGGCTAACATAACCAAATTTGTGGGTGGCGCTGTTGACAAACCAAGTGGAGTGGAAAACTAAGACCAAGCGAACAAAAATTCCCCAAATTACAAACGGCCAACCACCCATAGCATAGAGAATTAAGCCTAAAACAATTTGGATAGGAACAAAATAATTTTGACAGAATTTATAGAAAGGATCGTCGGCGATATCTTGGGTAAAACGGGCAATTTCTTCATCGGCAGGAATTTCGTGCAGCATCCAACCCATGTGACTCCACCAGAAACCTTTATTAGAATCGTGGGGATCGGGAGCAGTATCAGAATATTTATGATGAATACGATGTAAACCTATCCATGCGATCGCACCCCCCTGACAAGCGAGAGTCCCGCACAAAACCAGAAAGTATTCTAACCATTTGGGAGTCTTAAAACTCCGATGGGAAACCAAACGATGGAAACCGAGGGTAATTCCTAAACCCCCGGTAATCCAATAAAGAATCAATGTCACTCCCACAGCACCCCAGCTAAAATTGCCAGGCAAGAAGGCTAAAAGAGCCACTAAGTGGATAAAAGCCATGTAGATGAGAGTCACCCAGTCGATGGGAAGTTTTTCGGAAGTCGCAACAGTCATTGAATAACCCAAAGGGAAACAACAGGAGACAGAGCATCATTGTCTTATCCGTCTCGATTTGACACAGGGGGAACTTTGACGCTTAATGAATAGTAACAAATATCACAGTCTATTGTTTGATGGATATCCCCCCTCTACTCCACAGGGCAGAAAAGGCCTTACTCCCCATCTTTTCGGAAATTGACGCACAGGTCAAGGAAAATCTCCGTCAAGTCCTCGCTGCTTTCCGTGAAAACCGCGTCGGGGTGCATCATTTTGCTAGTGTTAGTGGTTATGGTCATGATGACTTGGGACGGGATACTTTAGATCAAGTGTTCGCCCAAGCCCTGGGGGCCGAAAAGGCGGCGGTGCGGGTACAATTTGTTTCGGGAACCCATGCGATCGCCTGTGCCTTGTATGGGGTTCTTCGACCGGGGGATGAGATGTTAGCGGTAGCGGGTGCGCCCTACGATACCCTAGAGGAAGTAATCGGGATTAGGGGCAGTGGTCAAGGCTCTTTAAAGGATTTTGGCGTTATTTATCGGCAATTAGAGCTAGATTCTACCGGTGCGATCGATTGGTTGGCTTTAGAAACAGCAGTTAAACCCCAAACCCGTTTAGTACATATTCAAAGATCCTGCGGTTATTCCTGGCGATCGAGTTTGTCTATTGACGAAATCGAGAGAATTGTCCGTATAGTTAAACAACAAAACCCGAATACGGTCTGTTTTGTCGATAATTGCTATGGAGAATTTATCAACACCCAAGAACCCACCGACGTGGGGGCAGATCTGATGGCCGGTTCTCTAATCAAAAATCCCGGAGGTACAATCGTCACGGCCGGGGGATACATAGCAGGTAAAGCGGAATTAGTAGAAATGGCCTGCTACCGTCTGACAGCACCGGGGATCGGTAGGGAGGGAGGGGCAACTTTTGACCAAAATCGTCTTCTTTATCAGGGATTGTTTCTAGCGCCGCAAATGGTGGGAGAAGCGATGAAAGGCAGTCATTTAATTGCCTATGTGGGCGATAAGTTGGGTTATCCGGTCAATCCTGCTCCTTTTGTGCCTCGACGCGATATTATTCAAGCGATTAAACTCGGTTCCCCCGATAAGCTGATCGCCTTCTGTAAAGCCATTCAAGCCTATTCTCCCATCGGTTCCTACTTGGACCCCATTCCTGCCCAAATGCCGGGCTATGAGAGCCAAGTAGTGATGGCCGGTGGCACGTTTATCGATGGTAGCACCTCGGAATTCTCCGCCGATGGACCCCTACGGGAACCCTATATCGTTTTTTGTCAGGGGGGAACCCATTGGACTCATATTTCCCTGGCCCTAGAACAAGCGATCGCAGCTTTATCTTGAATGGTTCCTCTCACCTTCCTTCTCTCCCCTAGTTAAAGTCCTCATACCTTTAATAGTATTATTAACTCCGAATCGAACTTTAAAAACTCAGTTATTGATTGTTTCTCCCCACTCCCAACTTTCCTATACTTTTTAAACAGGATTATAATAACAGTGCTACGATAAAACCGATCAAATATCTAAGTAGTTGTCATGAATTACAATCGCAATATAATACCATTAATGGCGGGGGGAATTTTAATATTAGCTTTTACTAAGTACCTAAGCAAAATTAATTACACATCTAAGCCACTACTCCGTCAGACTTCTGGTGTGAGGAAACAGTGAACTGAAAACTCAAATCCGATCCCTAATAGCTGTCTCCCGTCTCCCGTCTCCCGTCTCCCGTCTCCCG
>NZ_JAPZSO010000243.1:0-55461 GCF_027531715.1 Microcystis sp. LE19-8.1F
ATTCCTAAGTACCTAAGCAAAATTAATTACACATATCTAAACACCTCTTGCCTCTTGCAAGAGTGCCTCTTGCCTATCTTCACTAGGAAATTAATTTTGCACGACTACTTATCAGATTTCTGGTGATACCTCAGCAAAACAGGACAAGGTGAAAAAGTCCTGGAAAGGTTCCGACTTAATGCGCTCTCACTTGTACGCTCACGCACTGGTGACTATTTGCCCGAATAAACCTGCTAAAACCGAGATTGTTGGTAAACTTAAGCATTCTTGGCTTAATCCTCGTATTCATATCTATTACGACCACGAAAATGGTCAAAGAATCGAGAAAAGGAAAGAGTTAGCAAGTTTTAAGGCATTGGGTAAGGATGGGCTGTGTCGCTTGCTGTTTTACGAGACTAGGCTACTCTATCAACTTTTAACCCGCAATTTGGTAAAGTGATCTTCGGCTAATTTCTGGATACTTTCGCTGATTAGGTCGATTTTCTTGAGCATGAGCAAGCTGGCGCGACCAACGAGAATCACGGTGCGGAAAATCTGCTGTTTCTGTAGTCTCAGGGTATCTCGCAGTTCAGCCGAGCCGATGCTATTCTCCAAAGATTGGCGTTTTCGCTCTGTTTCTGCCAATTTCTGGCATTTAACCGCCACGGACTCCTTGATTTCCTCGGTCAGTGACCGGAAAAACCGCCGGTATTCATCCTTATGGTCGGTGAGAAATCTGATTAACTGGTTATAGTCCTCGACTAATCTTTCCAATTCTTGAAAAGTTTCCTCGAAATTGAGGGGTTCTTCTTTTTTCCTCAATCCTAACCATGTATTGCGAACCCGTTTTCCAGTTTTAATCAGTTGCTGTCTTTCTTGAATCTGATCCTGCAAAATTAATAAATCGGGGCGATTTAGTTGGGGAAGTTGATAGGTTTTCCGATAAAGCTTGATTTTCGCTGTTTCTTCTGCCATCGCCTTGGTCGCTGAGGGTGAGTTTTTTCTATTTTAGCCCGATTTTTTGATCAGCTAAGACGCATTTTAACCGCCTATCCTTAAACCCCCCCGATGTCGGTAGGGTTGATTAATAGTAGGGTTGATTAATAGTAGGGTTGATTAATAGTAGGGTTGATTCATGAATCAACCCTACCCCAATGTCGGAGGGGGGTTGCCTCTTGCCTCGTCTCAACAAGCAATTTAAATTAAGAACAGCATAATGTCTTTGCCGGATAGTTGTTTCAGCTTAGGCATATTCTGGCTGTAACTCAAATATAATCTGTAGAGAAGGTTTGGCAACTAGACCGAACTCCCTGGGGTCTTCTCCCTCTAAATGCAGTAAAATGGCTTCTTGGAGATTATTAACCACCTCATCTAAGGTATTTCCCTGGGTGACAATCGAAATTTCCACGCATTCACCTACATATCCTTGTTGTTCACCAGAACGAATAATTGCATTAACTTTTGGACTTAATTTTGTCATAACTGCTCATGTTTATTTTTTGCTTATTTAGATTTATGGCAATCGAGCAAGGGACGGGTCATTGACCCATTCTAACTGACTTTTCCCTAAGCTGTGAAATTCATCTAGTTTTCTAGAAATCTCGGCCAGAGGCGAAAAAATCAGCGACAATGATATAAATGGAGTTATCAACACAAGTAAAGCGATTATGACTGTAGCCACGACGAACGCCCGAGATATTTTCCGCTCCGCCTACGAAAACCGTTACACTTGGGATGAACGATTCCCCGGTTACACTGCCGATATTATCCTCAGCCAAGGGGAGGAAGTGCATACGGGCAAAATTCAAGTTAATGCCGATTATAGTGTGGAAGTAACGGGCATTGATGACGAGAAAGTGCAAGAAAGTATCTATAATCAAATGCGCGACATCGTTACTCATCGCAAAAGAGGCAATTTTGAGGCTTCCCACGGCAAAAACCAGTTTAATTTCGGGCAAGATGATCCCACCGGTGCGGTAGAAATTCTTGTCACGGGCGATGCTATGGGGTCTAATTATAAAGTACGCGGCCAGGAAATCTGTCAAGTCAGTCGAGTTATGGGACCGATGGCTTTTACTATTAATACCGAGGAAAGTCTCGATACGGGAGAAGGTTATATTTCTATTCGCTATAATGCCATTTTCCGCAATGCCAAAACCGATGAATTAAAGGGAAAACGTGACTTTAAGGAAACCTACGAAAAAATCGGTAATTATTATTTACCCTCCTGTCAAGTGATTAATGCAATCGAAGCGGGGGGCGAAAAATCCACCACAGAATTTACTTTTATCAATCTACAGCTTTTAGAAGCTTAAGGGCTATCCTCGCCCAAAAAGCGTTAGGATTGAAGTAACTACACTGTAATAAATCTCTGACCAGAAGCTGATTATGTCTTTAACACTGACTCCCAATAACGTCGAACAAGTTTTAGATGAAATGCGCCCCTACCTGATGGCGGATGGTGGTAACGTGGAATTAGTCGAAATCGACGGGCCAGTCGTCAAACTGCGTCTTCAAGGCGCTTGCGGTTCCTGTCCCAGTTCCACCATGACCCTAAAAATGGGCATCGAACGTCGTCTCCGGGAAGTGATTCCCGAAATTGCCGAAGTTGAACAAGCTTTCTAAATCTTGGGTTAATTAATTCTCACCACCGCCCGATTGCTAATTAAATTAGCGATCGGGCCTAATATTAATTAGGGTTTGCTGAAAAAGGCCTAGGCAGGGGGCAAAAGGCAAGAGGCACTCATGCAAAAGGGAGAATAAATAATCAGTTTTTAATAACCAGATTTGGTATTATATATCTTTTTCTGCAAGATTGATAAAATTACAGAATTAATTAAGGTAAAAAGTATCTTTTTTAGCCGATTAACCAGCCAATTAAGCATTAAGATATACTTGAAAATTTTTATTAAAACTCAAAAATTATGACTGAAAATATCCCCACCATTGTGGTCATGCACGGCGACCAAACTGGAGAAGAACTATTACTAGAAGCCCTGAGAGTATTACAACCCTCGATAATTCGTCAACCGCTTAACTTTGCCGATTTTGATCTTAGTTTAGCCCAACGTCGCCAGAGTAACAATCAAGTGGTTCACGAGGCCGCCGAAGCGACTCTAAAAACCGGATTAGCTCTCAAAGCCGCCACTATTACCCCAGAAATCAAAGGAGATGTGGGCAGTCCTAACGCTATTTTAAGAGAAGCAATGAATTCTCAGGTAATTCTCCGCATCGGTCGCCGTATCCCCGGCATTCGTCCGATTGGGGGCGTTTATTCTCCCATTGCCATTGTCCGCATGGCCGTTGATGATGCCTACGGGGCCAAAGAATGGCGAGAAACCACTGCCACCGGCGATGAAATTGCCTATCGCACCTCGCGCATTTCTAGGGCTACCAGTCGCGCTGTGGCCGAGTTTACCTTTCAACACGCCAAAAAAACCGGGGCGCGGGTATTTGGCGGCCCAAAATTCACTGTCAGTGCCACCTACGAAGGGATGTTTAAAGAGGAATTAGACGCGGCGGCCCGAAGACATCCGGAAGTGCGTTATCAACCCCTGTTAATTGATGCAACTTTTGCCCTACTTTTACAAACCGACGGCGAAGCTTTGGTGATTCCAGCACTTAATCGCGATGGCGATTTATTATCTGATTTTGTCTTGCAACTCTATGGCAGTATTGCCGGGGCCGAAAGTTTAGTTTTGGGATTTGATGAGGAGACCTTAGCGGTTAAAACTATTATGGCAGAAGCTCCCCACGGCACGGCCCCGGCTTTAGAGGGCAAAAATATCGCTAATCCCATGGCGATGATTTTAGCCTCGGCAGCTTTGTTAGGTTATATCGAAACTAACGAAGCGCGCAAAGCTTCTCGGGCAATTTATGAAAGTGTCTTTGAAACTATTCACGAGGGCAAAAAAACCCCCGATTTAGGGGGCCAAATGACCATGAGTGAGTTTACCGATGAGGTGATTCGTCGCGTGGTTAGTAAGTTAGAAGTTTGGTCTGCTTTGGGGTAAGCTGTCGGCACATCAAATCACTTGGTTAAGACTGCACTGGGGAAGGGGGAAAAAGCCGTAAGATTGCCTATTCCCTAATACCGAAAGCTTCTTACCTCACTATTCAGATAACCGCGATATTGCCGCTAATAAGTAGCTAGACAGAATTAATTACACATATCTAACTACCTCTTGTATGAGTGCCTCCTTTTGCCAATCCTAACCAAGAAGTTAATTTTGTCCTATTACTTAGTTAAGCTAACTTAAAGGCATCTCGCCAACACCAGCGCAACAGGGTGAAAGCGATTAAACCTTTAACCACTTCTAGAAACCAGTAACCAATCTGCAAGGACATCATTTCTCCCGACATTCCCGACGCAGTAACGGGAGCCAGTAAACCCATAGCGCTCAGATTGGGAGTGAGAAAATAGGTGTAAATTAGGGTGATTACCAAGAGAACACCGGCCAATAGAAGCGATCGATGTTCGGGGAGATGGATTAAGGTATGATAGCGGTGGAAGACAACAAAGCTACACAGCACAATCGCCGCACAAACTAATTCCAGATGGTTAAAAATACCAAATAGCAAGTAACCGGCACTGGCAAAGCCATTTTGCGTCATCATGCCAGCTACGGATAAGCTGGGGATAATGATTAAATCGATGACGAAACTGGCACTTAACCAGAAACCGAGAACAACCATGGCTAAGGTTGTCCAATTAAACCAAGACCAATAACGCTCAACAAAAGTTTTCATTAGGCTTGCTCCTCCTTGCCTTTCTAACTTAATTGTAAAGAGCGTTCGCCAAAATTTTGGCAAGTTTTTTGGTAATTCTTAGCAATTCTTATCAATTCTGAGGAGAGCAACCAAACAATAAGCTGCCCGGTAACTTAAATAGTTTGTTGAGATGAGGCAAGAGGCACTCTTGCAAGGGGCAACCCCCCCTTGCCCCCCCGACGTCGGGGGGGCAAGGGGGGGATTCGGCTAATCTAAGAATAAGGGTTTAAATGCGTCTTAGCTTACCCCTCTTACTTCTAGATTTGGCTACCCGCTCGGCGCAGAATTGTAAAGATTTATCAACAAGTGTTTATAAAAACCTTTAAATATTGACCAAGGTGACGATTATAGACTTACCCTAAAACAATAACTAACTATCTACGGGTTTACTGTTATGGATAAGGATTTTCGTAACTATCGCATGGTTTGCACCCTCACCTTCGGAGATATTTACGGACAAATAATCGTTTGGTTAATCGTTATTTTTCTTACTCTGGCTTCCACTCTAGCTCTTTGGAGTAGCACTAGACAAATTTTTGCCCTCGCTACCGTGGGGTTAGTCGTCGTCCTCTCTTTGCCTTTTTTACTCTTTGCTTTCGTTACTACCCTCCTCAATCATATTGAATTCGTTCCCATCGAAACGGAAACCAATATTCGTCGTGGTCCTGTACCCGGAGTTAGCGGCAGTCGTGTACCCGCAGCCAGCTAAATCCCCAATAAATAATCTGGAGACTTTGTCAGCAAAGTCTCCAGCAGTTTTTGCCCTTGTTTGCGTCGGGGTTTCTCGTTCTAGATTTTTGTTAATTTTTGTAAATTTAACTTGTTTTTAAAACTTTTTTCTGGTAGGGATTATCCAAAGAAAAATAGATGAAAGAGGCAAATCACCAAGACAATAATCTTGTTTGCTGCCTGATCCCGGTCAATGATAAATTTTAAAATACTTAGTCTTTTACATTTTCCCAACTCTCGGAGTGATCCCCGATGTTAAAAAATCTCTTTGGTGGCAAAAAATCTGACTTTTACCTAGAACTAAAAGAAACCGATGGTGAACAAAAAGCGACAGCAACCACGGCAGCAGCCGCCCCTGTTGTGGAAGCTCCCGCCCCTGCTGTCGAGTCTGCTGCCGCCCCTGTAGCCGAGAAAAAAGCCAAAAAAACTTCTGTTAAGAAAGAAAAGCAAGTAAAAGAAACTCCCGCCGCTCCTGTGAGCGCACCGGCACCCGTAGCCGCTACTAACGGCAAAGTAGAGCCGCAAGAAGTGGAATTTGCGACAAAATACTTGATTACTCCTAGTATGTCTCGCCGTCGCCCCGGTCCAAGTTTGAATGGTTTCAAAGACATGGCGCGCAAAGCGAAACTACCTGCTAACCGCGGCTAAATCCACCCGGATTGCTTTCTCAAAAAAAAAGGAGAGCTTTTCTTTGACTCTCCTTTTTCATCAGGGTGCATCTACTGACTCAAGTGTAGCAGAGAGTTTTTTTAAGGTTGGTTATTTAGGTTACTCCCTAGAGTATTTTGGGGATAATTATTACCTGTCTTCTTGGGCAATTTTTAAAACCTAGGACTAGATCGAACTGAGCGAAGCGGTGATCACCACTACCCCGATCTGTTTCCAGTTTTTCAATTCTCCGACTTTTTCGGCGAGATCGGAGGTTTTCCCCGCCGCGTTCTCTATAACTTTAACTCGATCGCTTAAACCCTCTATCTTCGCGTCTAGGGTTCGGATATCGCCTTTAATTTCCGACTGCCCTAACTCTAAATTCTTCTGTCCGTTTTCCATGGTGGTTAGTCGGTTTTCGATCGCCTTCTGTCCGTTGGCAATGCCGATGATTAAATCCTCTAATCTTTTTAAATCTTTTTCAGTTGCGGCTGTCATCAGTTAAACTCCTATTAGTTGAATTTTTCTTACCCAGATTCGATACTTTATTGATTGCGGATAACTTTCTCATTATCAACTTCCCTCCCAGATTTTTACATAGGCATTTTCCATATTTTGGGCGAATTTTTTCCCTTGCCAGAGGGGGGCTGTGTCACGATTTCCTAACAGTTGATGGCTGATGTCTTGACGAAGGGAGCGATCGAGTCCTAATTTTACTCCCCAGTCGATATATTCTGCCTCATTCCAGCCAATTCCGGCTTCAATCCCAGCATTAATCATAAAAGTATAACTATTGCGGGCGGAAAATTGTTCTCCTACCAATGTAACTAAAGGGATTCCTTGCCATAAAACTTCTAAGGTGGTGGTAGCGCCATTGTAGGGATAGGTATCTAATACCACATCGGCAATCCGTAAATTAGCGCGATGGGTATATTCATCTATAGCTCTCGGTAAAAATCGCAATCTTTGGGGATTAACTCCCTCCCGAATCGCTATTTCAGTAAATAATTCTTGAATTTTTTCAGTCTTACCGACTCCCTTAATCAGAAAATAACTATTAGGCACTTGTGCGAGAATTTTCATCTGAAGTTTAATAGTATCAGGATGGCGTTTCATGCCACTTTGTACGGAAAAATAGATGGTAGCATCGGGGGGAATTTCTAAATCTTCTCGATGGAGATTGGGAGTGCCGATTTCAAAACCATCCACTGCTAAATATGTCTCTGGTAAACGATAGATTTTTTCTCGATAATATTCCTCCGCTTGCTGGGGTAAAACGTAGGGATCGGCGATATAGTAATCAATAGTTGCTAATCCAGAAGCATCCCAACCTAACCAAGTCACTTGTTTGGCTGCGGGTTTCAGGGCCATAATCTGATTGGTGAGATTATGGGTTAAACTATCTAAATCTACTAGAATATCTATCTGATCCTGTTGAATTTGTTGGGCAACTTCTAGGGGATTTTGAGCGTAGGGAAAATGACGGATAATATCTCGGCTATCCCGGAACCATTGACGGGTAATTTCATCTTCTTCTTGGTTAATAGTATAGATGGCTATTTGCAATTTTTCTCGATCATGATGGTGAATTAACCAACGACTTAACCAACCGACAGAATGATGTTTTAAGGTACTGGCAAGATAACCAATCGTTAGTTTTTCTGGAGCTTTTTTGCTTGTAACTAAAGGAGTTTTTAAACTATTATTATCAAGGAAAATTTCGGCGATGCGATTAGTTAATTGTCGATTGGCTAAGGCTCGATCGCCTAGGTAGGGTAGGGGACTAGAAACATTGAGAAAGCTAGTTTTAATAATCGGTTCTAAAGTGATATTTTTCCGACGGGTTAATTCCTGTAATAAATTCTGATATTCTTGATAAATATGATCAATTTCTTGCCAAACTCCCCAGCGCAAAAGTATTAACAAAATTAGATAATTACTGTATAACTTTAGGGTTGGAGTTAGACAAATTTCTCGCAACTGATAGGCAGTTATCAAAGAATTATCAAAGTCTTCTGCTAAAATATAAAGGTTAACCAATTGTTCCAAAAGACTCAGATCATTTGGTCTTAATTGCAGACAAAGTTTAATAATTTCTACTCCAAAAGCGGGACTTTGTTGCTCGTTGGTGACTCGTGCTGATATCTGAAAAGCTTGCGGGATAAAACTATCGGCTAATTCTCCTAGGTAGGGTAAACTTGCTTGAGCTAAATCTAAAGTTAATTCGTGGGGATATAAAAGACTTTTGAGAACTACATTTAAAAGTAATTCTCGATCGGGATTATATCTGAGATTGTCTTGAATAGGATAATTAAGTAGTTCTTCAGGATCAAATATTTCTAAATCTAAAGCTAAGTCGAATAAAGCTAATAAATTATTAATTGACTTGGGAACAATTTCCTGTAGATGATAGCGAAAATATTCTACAGCTGCCAGATCACCTTTTCTTTGTTGTCGTCGCGCTTCTGCGTCTAAAACCGCTTCTAATTCTGCTTGCCATTGCTTAACTTCTTCCGGATTACCTCCTCTTAAAATATTTTGCCACATCACCTGCGCCTCTGCTTCTAAATTTTGCAGAAGATAGGCAACTCCCAAGTACCAATAGTCAGAAATATTTTCGGGATTGTTATCGATTAGTTCCTCGTAGATTGCCGCAACTTGAGGATAATTCTCGGCAATTAAAGCTTGATAAGCGTCAGGATGCCAATTCATAGATTTAAATATCAATTATTGTTTTTTTTGAGATAATATCTTCAGAAAATCTTGATGTTCTTGACTGGCTAAACCTTGCTGTAAAACCGTCAAAACCTGTCCTAAGTTACCCGCTAATAAAGCATTAACATCTAACCAAAGACTGGGGAAAACCTGCGAGTAAATTATCCCTCGACTATCGGGTTCAAGTTTAATATATCTGAACTTACCCCGTATGAATATACTAGCTATGGCTAAAAGTCTTACAGAGCCTGAGTTAAAGCAATATAATACTAATGGACTACTGAGTACCAACTCCTGAATTTCTCACGCAGATAGGGTTTGAAGTCAAATTTGAAAAATTTTACCTTTCGACCATTATAGCTTGTTTCGGGGCAGAAAACCATCAAAAACATGGCTACAGAGGGAATCGCTTACTCTAGAGATTAATGACACCATCTGTGGTCATAAGGTTAGCGATAACTAGACAGCCAACTCTACGGAATCGCTCTACTCTAGATACAGTCAACAGTACAGCCATTTTCAAGGGGAAAATGTACCCAGTAATCGCTTGTCAATTTTTTCTGAGAAGCTCCAAGCAGTAAGGACTGTATGGGGGAAGTCTTGGTATTGAGCTAGAATGGTGTATTAGTAAGTTATGTGTTCTTTAAGATGCGTTGGACAAGATGCAGACACAGTAAAGTAGTTGATCATGTCCATCAAAACAAATTGGCTACTTTCTTTTTTAACTTTTTGAAGTTTTTCTCAAGTGAATGCATAGCTTTTATTAAAAAATTCGCTTTCTTGAGGCGCTTCGGTTTTGCTTCAGGTTCTTCCAAAAATCTGTAATACATAAAAACGTCTCGATGCGGTATATCAATATCTTCTCCGCCACATAACCTCTTGAATCTATCTGAGCCATAACCCATATAATGAATTCTGTGAACTGGCTTTAATCCTTGCTTGTTGTAAAGCACATAATCCTTCTCCACAAAAGGATCTACACCGGCAATATTTCCAGTTCTCTCTTCAGATTTTTCACTCAACGTATAGTTGAAAAATTTCCAGTTAAGTTTAAACGTAATATAGCTAAAAAGGTAGACCTCATCCCACCAACCTCGCTCATTGATAAAGTTCACTTCCGCGTCATGCAGTAGTGCAAGTTTAATTTGCGCTAAAGTGTCGGAATTTAACAAGCTTGATTTAGCTGCGAAAAAATCAGAGCAATGACAACAAGATTTTATGTCTTGAATAGCACGAGATGGATATTTTCTTATAATCATTTTGGTATCTAGAAAACAATCTTCTTTCTTATGTTCCCAGTCGTCAAAAACACAATCATACTCTGTTAGTTTATTGAAGCAATCCTCTAAGGAAGACATTACTAGCTCATCACTATCAATATAGACAAAGTATTCAAATTGACCATCAAATGAACATAGTTTTCTTATGGTGTTCGACCCATGATACCAAGCAGATTTCTTTCGAGATAGAAACCTCTGAGCACTCCATACTTCTGATGCAAAATTAGACCATTTTTCAATTGATGATTGATTGTCAAAAAGAAAAACATTATCTATCTTGAGAGATTTAATTTTGTCAACCCTATCGTCATAAGGAATTATGCAGATTGGAATATTTTTATCATAATTAGTCCTGATGCTATTAATAAGGGCAATTAGCTGATCGTATAAGTTATCATTAGCTAACGTATATATTCCTCTCTTTGAAAACATTCTAACTCCTCAATTTCTTGCTCTAGCGACTTGGGCTTTGATCATGTACATTTAGGGCTTGTCTGATTCTTCTACAGAGCGATTGTCGGGCTGGGATATTATTTCTTCCTCCGCAAGTCTCCTATCTTTAGTAGGCCAATTCAAGTCTGAATTGCATCACTGTCTAATCTACCTTCATAGAATACCTCATTCGGGGTACGATAGTCAAGACATTTTCGAGGACGATTGTTAATCAAGTTTACGGCTCTTTCTTCCTCCTCTGGCTTAAGGATTTTACAATTCTACGTTCATCTTATATTTAATTCCACCCACCCACTGGAAACTGTCAACTTAAAACTTACATCTGATAACTGATAACTGATAACTGATAACTGAAATTAAACCACTTTAGCGATAGCAACTTCTAGCTTATCCATAGCCTCATCTACTTCTGTTTCCGAGACAATTAAAGGAGGTACAAAACGGAGAACTTTCGAACCTGCGGGGGCAATTAATAAACCCTCTGCCAAGGCTGCATTAACAATAGTAGATGAAACCAACTCACTTTCTGAATTAATTTCCAGACCATTAATTAAACCCCAACCGCGCACATCGACAAATAGATGGGGATATTGAGAAGCAATCACGCGTAAACGGGCGCGTAATTGTTCCCCTCGGTGCTGGACATTTTCGAGAAGATGATCCCGTTCAATGGTTTGTAACACTGTTAAAGCTGAGGCACAAGCGAAAGGATTACCTCCAAAGGTACTCGCATGACTACCCGGTTCAAACACATCACAGAATTTTCTGCACATCATCGCACCGATGGGAATACCACCCGCTAAACCCTTAGCAGATGTGAAAATATCCGGTTCCACTCCTAAATTCTCATAACCCCAGAGTTTACCAGTTCTTCCCACTCCCACCTGTACTTCATCAAAGACAAGCAAAATGTTATTTTCGTCGCAAATTTGCCGTAAACGTTGGAAATATTCGATATCTCCTGGACGAACTCCCCCTTCACCCTGCAGCGGTTCCAACATAATCGCAGCCACCCGACGATTACCCTCATCGAGATCAGCGATCGCATTTTCCACCGCTTCGATATCATTATAGGGAATATAGGCAAACCCCGGCATCAGGGGTTCAAAGTCTTTTTGGTACTTCGGTTGACCGGTTGCGGTGATGGTAGCTAAAGTCCGACCGTGAAAACTAGCGTGAGCGGTTAAAATAACCGGCTGTTCGAGGAAATCTAGCACCGTATGGGCATATTTTCGTACTAATTTAATCGCCGCTTCGTTCGCTTCCGCGCCGGAATTACAGAAAAAGACTTTATCAGCGCAGGAATGATCGACAATCCATTTAGCTAGTTCCCCTTGTTCGGGAATATAGTATAAATTCGAGACATGATGGAGTTTTTGGATTTGCTGACTAACCACTTCAATTAAAGCAGGGTGCGCGTGACCAAGGGTACAGGTGGCAATTCCTGCGACAAAATCAAGGTATTGTTTACCGGAAGTATCCCAGAGAAGACAGCCTAACCCTTTGGCGATCGCAATGGGAAAACGACCATAAGTATTCATCACATAGCTGTTAAAACTATCTGGATCGAAGGGTTGATTCGGGTTTAAATTGAGAGTGGGATCAACTAGGGTTGGTTCTAAAAGGGTTTCTGGACTCACTGGGGAACTCCTGCGCGATTAGACATAGGGGAAATTATAATCAAATCCGTCTGAGAAGGACGGGTTATTTAGATTAAAAACTGATTTCATTGTAAGTTACTAGACAGTGTTAGGGGTGAATTTTGCTTGTCCATCAGTGAAGATAAATATCGTCGTCTGCGTCAGGAATTAATCGGGGGAATTTTTGCCCTGATCGTGGTGTTTTTGATCGGTACGCTTTGGTATCATCTGATCGAGGGTTGGAGTTTGCTAGATTCGGCCTATATGACGATTAGTACCCTCGCTACCGTCGGTTTTGGCGAAATTAATCCCCTAGGTGAACGGGGACGACTGTTTACAATGGTTTTGATCGTGATGGGAGTAGTTAGCATCGGTTATATTGTTAATCGCTTGACCGAAGCTTTAATTCAAGGCTATTTTCAAGAGGGACTCAAACAGAGACAGGAGAAACGCTTGATCGATCGACTATCGGAACACTATATCATCTGTGGTTTGGGTCGCACAGGCAGACAGGTAGCGATCGAATTTTACGCGGAAAATATTCCTTTTGTAGTCATTGATACAGACCCCCTACAGGTAAATCGGGCCAAAGAATTAAATTATATTGTTGTTCAAGGAGATGCCACCTTAGATAAATCTTTACAAATGGCAGGAATTGAACGCGCTACTTGTATTGTGGCCGCTTTAACTTCCGATGCGGAGAATTTATATACAGTTTTGTCTGCTAAAACTCTTAATCCGAAAATCCGCGCCATTGCTAGGGCCAGTACCGAGGAAGCAGTACAGAAATTACAACGGGCCGGGGCCGATGCGGTGGTATCTCCCTATATTACCGGCGGTAGAAGATTAGCGGCCGCGGCCCTACGACCCCAGGTGATGGATTTTGTTGATGGGATTTTAACCGGAACCGATCGATCATTTTATATGGAAGAATTTTTAATCGATCCGAGGACCTGTCCCTGTGTGGGTTTAAGTCTTAGTCAAGCACATTTAAGATCTCGATCGGGGGCCTTAGTTTTGGCTATACGTCGCGCTGATGGTACGCTAATCGGGGGACCCACTGGCGATACGGAATTAATGGCCGGGGATCTGTTAATTTGTATGGGAACGGCCGAACAATTACGCAGTTTAACTCAGATTTTAATCCCCATGCGATCGGATGGTTTACGTTTACCGAAGCATTAGTCAGCAGCAATTTTTCCAGCCGATCAAACTTCACTGATCCAATCTTCCATTTTTAAATCAGGAACTTTGATAAAATCCTGATCGTTTCGGGTTAATAATACCAAATCGCGGGACAGTGCGATCGAAGCAATTTTCAAATCCATCGTTCCTATCCGCACTTTTTTCTTTTGTAGCCGCTCAAAAATCATCAGTGCTTTTTCATCGAAGGCTAAGACAGGAAACTTACTAAAATCCTGAAGAATTTCTCTTAATAAAGTATATCCTTTCAGGATTTCGTCGTTATTTTTGGCACGATTAATAAAAGTATGCGCCCCTAAAGTTTGTTCATGAAAACTAATTATTGATAGGGCAAAGTCTTGAGATGAATATCGAGCCATGCGAGATTTTAAGCGCTGAAAATCCTGCCGAGAGCGACGCTGTATACAACTGATATGATCGGTATCAAGTAAATATTTCATGATTCGGTCAGAATTTACCGCTCAATTTTGCCAGTTTGACGAAAAACACGCCCATATTCTAATGCTTTCTCAAAAGCCTCCTCATTAGAAATTGATCCAGAAAGATTATCTAACCAGTTTTCAGACGAAGATTTTTCAGTTTCTAAATCGACAACCCCCACTAAGTCTCTTGTCCAAGGATCAAGATCGCTTAAATCATCTGTTAGGGAATGAGAGGTAGTTTCTGAGGATACATTACTAGGATTAAATCGCTCTTGAATTCTTAAAATTATTAAACTACTATAAGCTCTCAATTGGGTGACTAAATGCGATGTTTCAGTATCTTGGAAATATTCGGTTATAGTACGATTAGAAACCGATAGAGCATTTTTAGCTCCCTGGTAAATTTGCTCTAGTTCTGAATCGGCAAACATATCAATAAACACATCTATCGTTTCCGAGAGAATGTGTGAACCTTCCACCACTCTGATTAAATCGGCTTTTTCTTCACCAGTCTTTCCCTCATTGATCTGAGCAAGGCTGATAAATAATTGATTATAGGCAGTAATTTGATTAGTAAATTGGTCTATATATTGGATTAACTCCAGTGCTGAATCCTCATCTCTATACTGTTTCCATACCTGAAACCATAATTTATCAATTTGATAAAATATATCGGCTCTTGCTTGATAAGTTTTAGAGTTATCCATAACTCGATCGAGCAAAATCTTAGTTTCTTGTAGTAAATTATCCAGTATGATTCGATCAGAATCGGTTACAATTTGATCAAGTTTATCTGTAATATCTTGCAGATTTTCTAACAAAAATTGTCCTAAATTTTCCCGTTCGACTGAACTTGGCAGACTATTCATCGTATTTACCTCTCCTAAGACTGATAATCAAACAGAAATGAGTAGTCAAAATCATCAGCCCTCAACCTCCATTATAACGATTTTGGGGTCTGAAGGGGTGATTATAGTTACTATAGCCTCTGAGGGAGATAGATTGATTACTGTTCACTCTTAATTCTCTTGACTCGGAGACCAGTGACTCCTTACTCCTCAATCTAACGTCTGTCTGGAATTGAGAAATTGAGGATGATTTGATAGGATGTTAGTACAATCGGGGAATAGTAAAAGAAAAACCCCTATTTCTCATGAGTCAAAATCCCAATTCTTCCTCGCGACCACTGCAGCCGCTGCCGGTTCCCTCCATCCCGATACCTCCCTCAGAGTTAATCACGGAAATCAGCATGGGGATAACTGAAGAAATGACGCAACAAGTGGCGATACCGACCAAAGCCGTCCAGAATATGCCACAAAATAGTCAAATTACCACCCTACGTCCGCCCCAAAATCGCGCTCCCAGTCAGGCTGCTTCTCCCCAAACCCCACCCCGGCCTAGTCGCGCCTCCAATCAACCCACCCTAGAACAGTTGATCCGGATGGCCTTTGATCGGGGTTATTCGGACGTTCACCTGGGAGTTGGAGAAAAACCCCGGATGCGCGATCGTGGTGAAATGATTATTCTCAACTATCCTGAAATTGACATCAACACTTTTCATAGTTGGTTACGGGAAATCCTAGGGGAAGAAGAAATCCTTCGCTTTCAAAAAGACCTAGAATTTGACGGTGCAACTCAGTACGAATTCGCTAGGGTGCGGATTAATATCTTTGAAAGTCTGCGCGGTCCTGGGATGGTTTTGCGTCTAATTCCCATGAAAATCCTCACTATAGAACAATTGGGCTTACCGGCTGTGTTCCGGAATGTGTGCGATGTGCATAAGGGATTGATTTTAATCACCGGTCCGACGGGTTCAGGGAAATCCACCACCCTCGCAGCCATGATCGATTACATCAATAAAGAACACGCCAAACATATTATCACCATCGAAGACCCGATCGAATTTGTCCACCAAAGTCGTCGCAGTTTGATCAAACAAAGGGAAGTGGGAATACACACCCATGAGTTCGATAATGCCCTAAAAGCCTCTTTGCGGGAAGACCCAGATATTATTCTGGTGGGGGAGATGCGGGACAAATCCACCGTTAATACTGCCCTGAAAGCTGCCCAGACCGGTCACTTAGTCATGGGAACCCTGCACACCAACAGCGCCGTTAAAACCCTGGAGCGGATTTTAACTCTTTATTCCGCCGAGGAACAGGAATCCATGCGGGTGGCGATCGCAGAAGCCTTGGTTTGTATTATTTCCCAGGGTTTATGTCGTACCACCGACAGTAAACGGGCTGCTTTTCACGATATTCTCGTCAACACAGAAACCGTCAAAGATTGCATTCGCAGCGGCAAAAATGACGAAATTCTCGAATTAATGAAAGATGGCGAATACTATGGCATGATTACCACTAATCAATCTCTATTTAACCTCTATCAAGAGGGACGGATTAGCGATGATGTCGCCCTGGAAATGTCCCCGGTTCCCAATGAACTGGCGATGATGCTGCGGGGTAAAATCTAGAAAAACCCTGAAGGAAATTCTTGAGGGGTCAAGAGTTTAGTAGGCTAGAAAAATAGAAGCCCCTATTGATTCTCTACGGGAACCCCTCAAGTGACGACTTCTGCGATTGTGTTGCCCGATATTTTTAAAGGCATCGCCCTGTTTACCCCCGGGGGCGACCTGATTTACTGTATCGATCCTGATAAACAAACTCATTGGCATCTGAATCTCTGCGCTGCTCTCCAGTCCGCTTTAGGGTTGCCAGAACCACCCCATTTTTTAGTTCCTAGTTTTACTGCTACCATCGATCGCTGGCGAGATCCCTACAGTCACCGTATTCATACTAGAGCCGAAGTATATCCCCTTGTGCGTCGCTATCAGCCTTTATTAAATGCTATTTTCGCCACGGACGAGCGAGCTTGGTTTACTGTACCTTGGCAGGAACAATCCTCTAATCCCACTATCTTAGAAACCTATCGTCAGCAGTTTCCCCAACTTTGGCAATCCCACGATCTGATTCTCCGTTATCAGGAGCGCCCCGCAACGACTTCGGGGATTAGTGCTGACTCTGACTACACTAACCCTAGTCCCAAGGGTTATGTTTTGCGGTTATTTGTCTCCGGTAATAATGCCAATACTAAGCACACCCTAGAATCGATCCATCAGCTTCTAGAACGAGAATTACACCATCCCTATACTCTGAAAGTGATCGATATCTCTAAGCATCCAGAACAAGCAGAATCTAATCATGTTTCTGCTATTCCCACTTTAGTCCGGGTTTGGCCGCAACCGGTGAAACGCATCGTCGGAGAATTTGAGGATTTACCGCGAGTATTACAGATTATCGCCACCGCTTAGGGTTTAAAGACTTCTGACTCGATTCCTCGCCACCATTCGCCCAATTTCATTAAGTCTTGCTGAATATCATCCAATTCTTGGATATATTCCTGTTGGGAAAGACTGGCACGACGTTCTTGCAGTTTTTTGAGACGCAATTGCACCAACAGCCAAGGCTTAGAAATACCGTTAGTTTCTTCAATATAGCGAGCGATATCTTGACTATCCATAGTTTTTTACTGTTATTACTCCCTATTTTGTCATATTAACCCGAGATTCCTTTTTTTAGTTGCAGAAGATTATGTTTGATTTTAGCCACTATTACCCCTACCAAGAATTAGTTTCTTTCCTGAAAAACCTAGCCTCATCCTATCCTAATTTAATTAGCCTCACCTCGCTCGGTAAAAGCTATGAAAATCGAGATATCTGGTTAACTACCCTAACAAATCAAGCCACAGGCCCCTATTTAGAAAAACCTGCCTATTGGATCGATGCTAACACCCATGCGGGGGAAGTAACAGGCTCTGCCGTCGCTCTCTATACTATCTCTCATCTTTTGAGTCAATACGGTCATAATCCCCAAATTACCAGACTTCTTGACCATTACACTGTCTATATTTTGCCGCGATTAGCCGTGGATGGAGCGGAAAAATATCTCACTACTCCCTATATGTTACGATCGAGTATTCGCCCCTATCCCCACACGGATGAGAAACCGGGGCTATATCCTGAAGATATTAACGGCGATGGTTTAATCTTACAAATGCGCCAAAAAGATACCTGTGGCGCTTGGAAAATTTCCGAACAAGATCCTCGCATTATGGTGCGTCGCGAACCGGAGGAATTTGAGGGAACTTTTTACACTTTGCTCACCGAAGGTTTAATCCGCGATTACGATGGCTATAATTTTACCACTGCCCCCACCCTAGAGGGCCTAGATTTTAACCGCAATTATCCCGTTTATTGGGTTCCTGAAGGGGAACAAAAGGGGGCCGGAGATTTTCCCTTTTCGGAGCCAGAAACCCGTGCAGAAGCCGAATTTTGGGCAAATAACACCAATATTAATGGCTTCGTTACCTATCATACCTATTCAGCAGTAATGTTGCGTCCCTATAGCACCCATCCCGATGAATATTTCCCCGTGGAAGACTTAGAAATGTATAAATATATTGCTGATAAGGGAAAAGCAATGACTGGTTATGAATGCGTTTCTGTCTATCACGATTTTCGTTATCATCCCAAAGAAGTGACTAACGGTGCCATGGATGATTACGGTTACGATCATTTTGGTTGGTATGGTTTTACGGTAGAGTTATGGGATGCACCCACCCAAGCAGGGGTGAAAAAAGATGATTATATTCAATGGTTTCGCTGGCATCCTTTTGAAGATGAATTGAAATTACAGCATTGGAATGATGAGAATTTAGCGGGAAAGGGTTTTATTAATTGGCAAAGTTTTGATCACCCCCAATTGGGAGAGGTGGAAATTGGCGGTTGGGACTTTAAAAATGTCTGGCAAAATGCCCCAGAAAAGTATTTACCAGATTTATGTGAAAAACAATGTCAGTTTACTATTGCCCATGCTTTAATGTCACCTCTTTTAGCTATCTCTCGTCTTGATCTTAAGTCGGAGGGAAATGGTATTTATCATCTGGTTTTACAGTTAGAAAATCAGGGATTTTTACCCACTTATACCAGTAAAAAGGCACTGGAAAGAAAGATTGTTCGTCCCATTCAAGTCAAGTTAAATTTAGCCGATGAGGTGAGTTTAATAGTGGGAAAATTAGAGCAGGAAATAGGTCACTTAGAAGGGCGATCAAATAAAGTATATAGTAGTCTTGCTCACGGTTTAGATTATCGCTGTACGGTGGAATGGGTGATTAAGGGAGTTTCTGGTCAAGAAATCGAGGTTATTGCTATAGCTGAAAGAGCAGGGACAGTCAGACAAAAAGTGATTTTATAGAGCTATTTTGTTCGATAAAATTGTTAAATAAGTCTCGTGGGATTCCGTGGGTAAAACTCGCAATTTTTGGCTAAGAAGATCTGGTTCTAATCCCAAAGCTTCTAAAGGAATTACTCCTAATAAATTGTTTTGACCTCCGGGTAATTCCCAACATTCAAAAGTCCCTTCCCGTCCCGCAATAATCAAGGTGGCATCGCGAAAAATTCTCGCTTTTCCTATGCCTTTAGCCGTAGCCACATCTACTTCTTTTAAAAGCTGTAAACCCAAGCGGGAGATTACTTCTGGCACTAGACAAAGAGTGGTTGCCCCCGTATCCACCAAGACATTTTCTAGGGTAAGAGAGCGAATTTGTTCCGGTGCGATGATACCAGCCTCCGCACGAATTTGATCCGCGCGATTGATAACTGTAATGGTGGTGTAGATTTTGGCCATATCTTCTGCAATAACTGCTGGCTCAACCATAATACTACCCTCAATCCTACCTCTAATTATACCGGAATAATTGCCAACAAAATTGTCTAGTAACTTTAATTATTAATCCGGCCATCGGGCATAATTGCACCGCGTAAGTTAACTTCTATCAGATTAGCACTCATTAACTCGGCACGAGTTAGATTAGCATTACTTAAATCGGCATTGGTGAGATTTGCTCTAGCAAAGAAAGCATCGACTAAATACGCTTCGCTGAGATTAACTTCTGAAAGATTAGCCCTTGTTAAGTCCGCATGATTCATTCTTGCCGCTTGAAAATTAGCTCGACTAAGATTAGCTCGATCGAATTTTATTTGAGTCATAATTGCACGATGGAAATTTGCCCCCATTGCTTCCGTATCGCTCATTTTTGACCGCACTAAATTGGCTCCTGCTAGATTTGCTCCCACTAAACTCGCCCCGATTAAATTAGCATCAGTAAGTAAAGCACCTTGCAGATTAGCATTAGTTAAATCCGCTTTTCTGAGGTCAACATTGCACAAATTAGCCTCCTTTAAATTGGCTCCTACTAGATTAGCTCGCAGCAGTTCAACCCCTTTCATATTAGCCCCTTGCAGGTCGGCGTGATAGAGATTAGCCGTTTGTAATTTAGTGTTATGATTTTTCTTTTCCTGACGCATATTTGTTCTCCGCAAACAAGCGCCACTGAGGTTAGCACCACTTAAATCAGCCCCCCGTAAATCCGCCCCGATTAAGTTAGCATCAAGTAAAATACCTAGGGTTATATCGGTATCACGAAGATCAGCCCCTTGTAGCAGCGCTCCGTGTAAATTGGCACTGCGTAAATCCGCCCCATTTAAGTCAGCTTGATTGAGACTAGCACCGCTTAAATTAGCTGCCACGAGATTAGCTTGAGCCAGATTAGCCCGGTTAAGATAGGTAAAGAGAAGATTGGCCCCGTGCAAATCCGCTCCATTTAAAACAATGCCAACTAAGTCAGCACCAACTAAATTAACTCCTGATAATCTTAAGCCACTAAATTGAGTTTCTCCTGCGGCATAACGTTCAATTAGTTCGTTGGGTTTCATAGGTATAATATCCAGAGAAATTTGATTAAAAATTAAAGAATTCTTTGTAAAGCTTGCACCAGAATACCAGCGGTTTGAACGTTAGCATCCGCATCCATTTGGGTTTGAGCAATATTGTACAGTTGCCTTTCGATATCCTTGAGAGATTTCCCACTTTGGATGAGTTTTTGTAGTAAATCTTCTAGGGTATAACGTCGCAGGGTTGACCAATCTTGATCGCTCTGATCCCAGGGATGAAATAGGAGTGAGAAAATCAATATTTTGACTCGTAAAGGATTAGCATACTGGAAAATTTCTAAACGAATTTCAAAGGGGTCGTAGGCAGGAATTTGTGGGGAATTACTGGGGTTATTATCTAAGGAAACTGGCTCGGAAGAATCACAATCATTATTTAGATGAACTGTTGGAGGTTTCAAGATTTGACTTTCTGACCCATTATCCTGTTTTTTGTCATCGTTATCAGTATCGTAGAGAGGCTCTAGCTGGGCAAGAATAATATCGGCTAGGGCTAGGTATAGATCTTTTTTGTTAATATTTTCGGCAACTTGGGTGAGAGTTTGTCGCAAGCTTAAGAAATTAGGATTGTTTTGCTGGAGTTCTAAAATCATATTGGTTAAGCCATAATTATTAATCACCGCTTGATCGTTTTCCCAACGATTTTTACAGGCGGCAAACATTAATTTTTTAATTCTCGCCGTCTCTCGATGATTTTCTAGTCCAATAATCACCTGTCTTAATAAATTATCTTCCTCTTTGTTGACAGGATTATTAACGGCAGCCAAGCTGGGGTTAACTTCTGCTTCTCCTGGTAATGATTCGGTGTCTTGGTCGGCAGCAATATCACTATATAATTTACTGATTTGCTTAATAATCACTGTGGCTACGCCCGCATAAACTTTAGGACGATTTAGGGTTTTAACTGATTGATAAACAGAAAAAGTTAATTGTTCTTTATTGGGTTTGAGTTGCACTAACTCGTTCACCAAGTCTTCCATAGCCACATTGTTTAAAATATTAGGATCATTTTCCCAATATTCCTTACAGATACAAAAGATTAATTTTTTGATCCGTAATTTTTCTTGGTGACTGTCGAGATAGCGAACTACGTCATTAAAAACGTCGATGGATAATTGCATAGTAACCTCTGATCCGAGAAAGTAGCCCGCCCTCGCACGCCTCTATTATAGCGGTATGCTATTAGTCTCTTGCGAGTCAGCTTGCAGGAGTACGGCGGCTTCAGGCTCAGTCTGGTACATCTTCTAAGTGGAACGGCTTAGCCAATAAGGAGTTGTCTGTGCCAGATGACTAGAGGAATCGCCGTATATAAGTGATTCCTAGCTTGTAGTGCCTGAACATATCCTAACCTAAAAGCGTGGCAATATTGAGTTAGCGTTGCTAAATCTAGTCTATCTTCCCTAAGAATAAGCTGCCCGCGCATTTAAATTGCTTGTTAAGACGAGGCACTCTTGCACTCTTGCAAAAGGCAACCCCCCCGACGTCGGGGGGCAAGGGGGGGTGGGCTAATCTAAAAATCAGCGGTTTAAATGCGTCTTAGCTTACCTAGTCTAACTCCTAAAATTAGCAAAAGATGATTTTTTCGTCTTTCTCGTTTTTAGTACAAATGTCTGAGTAAAATCGGAGTAAAGTCTTTAAGTTTAGGCGATCGATGCCCGATAGGGTTAGAGTAATCAGGGAGACACTGATTTATCGAGAGGCCATATCATCCCATGCTAGAACTCTACCAATTTGAATTATCTGCCTATTGTGAGAAAGTCCGTCTCATCCTCGACTATAAAGGACTTGCCTATAAAAAAAGGGACGTGGTGCCAGGGGTGGGACAATGGGAATTATTCCGTCTTTCTGGACAGCGACAGGTCCCCGTCCTCAAGGATGGTGATACTTATATTGCTGACTCGACGGAGATTGCTTTTTATCTCGATCGCAAGTATCCTGAAAAACCAATTATCCCCACAGATCCCCTCCAACGGGGTCAATGTTTATTAATCGAAGAATGGGCCGATGAATCCCTGGGATTAAAAGGAAGAACCGCTTTTCTCGGCGCTTTTGCCCAAAATCAAAACTTTCGTACCGCTTTTTTACCCCAGGAAACTCCCGATTTTATGCGCTTGTTGCTGGGTTCCTTGCCGGGGGAATTAATTGATATTTTGGGGACGGGTGTAGGTCTGGGAAAAGATGCTATCAATACCGCGAAAAAGGGGCTACAACAGGATTTAGAGGCTTTGAACCTCATTTTAACCAATCGTCCCTATTTAGTCGGGGATCAGCCCACTTTAGCCGATTTAGCCGTGGCGGGATTAAGTGTACTGCTTCAGTTTCCCCAGGGTTCCTATCTCAACTTACCTAGGGAATTGCAAGGCAAGGGGATTCCGGGGTTAGCCGATAATAGCGCCTACGAGGGCTTTTTTGCTTGGCGCGACCGTCTTTATAGTCAATACCGTCAAACTATCACCCCGGATAGTTCCACCCCTCCTATCGATTCCCCCAACTCTATCCAGATTGAATAGCAGCGCTTGACTAGGGTGGTGGGGTGTGGGGTGTGGGGTGTGGGGTGTGGGGTGTGGGGTGTGGGGTGTGGGGTGTAGGGTGTGGGGTGTAGGGTGTAGGGTGTGGGGTGTAGGGTGTGGGGTGTGGGGAGATTAAATAAAAGCAATCTACTGATCACTGATTACTGATCACTGATTACTGATTACTGTTAAGATTCGCGTAAAACGTAGCCGACACCGCGCACGGTATGAATGAGGCGTTTTTGACCACCAGCCTCCATCTTCAGGCGTAAATAGCGAATATATACCTCAATAACGTTTGATTCTCCTCGAAATTCATCTCCCCAGACATTTTCGAGAATTTGATCCCTTGATAATACTTCTTTCGGGTGAATCATCAGGTAGCGCAGCAGTTCAAATTCCTTCATCGTCAACTCAATATTTTTGTTTTTATAGGAGAGACGACGACTGGCTAAATCTAATACTAAGTCACCGAAGCACAATTGTTCGGGGATAATTTCCAGAGGTTGCAGGTAAAAACGGATTAATTTGAGAAAAGATGGCGAATTATAGGGTTTGAGAAAATAATCGTCAGCCCCCGCTTCCAAACAGGCGAGACGTTCTTCTAGGGTTTCTTGAGATACTAATAAAATAATATAAACGCGACTCCCTTGGGAACGTAGACGACGACAAAAAGTCACACCCGCTTCCCCCGCCAGGAAGCGATCGAGTATAATCATCGCTGGCTGCCAACTTTGCACTTCTGGGAAAGCGATATCAATGCTAGGCACGATTAGGAGGCGATAACCTGCTTCTTTCAAGTCCGCACTGGCTAGTTTAGCGATATTCTCCTCAATTCCCACCAAGAGAATCGAAGAACTCGGAACGGATGTACTCATGAGTTGGCAGCGGTAAAGAAATAGGAAAGATAGGGAGGCGACTAGCCAATTATACTTAATTGATTCTTGCCTAACCGATTTGATAAAAAAGTTAACGCTGTGGTGCGTTGGACAAAATTACCATTGACAGACCAACCAATAACTCGATCGGGGGACGACCAGAGGCTAAGATGGTCTACAGGGGGATCTGCATAAAAATTTTCTTGACCGCTACCCAATAAACAGGAACTCCAATGGGTAAAATAATCGTGACTAAGGCGATAAATGGGAAAATTACCGATTAATGGCACTCCCCACCCGTCCAGAGCGATTAAAGCTCGAATTTTCGCCCCTTGAGCTTGCCAATAATGAGCTAAAGCGATCGCATATACCACCCCCGCACTAAACCCAATCAAGGTTAGGTCTTCTCCCGGTGAAAAAGCTTCATTTAAGCAAGAAAAAGGAGAAATAATAATATAGGGACGTAATTTGACCGATTTGCTCCCCAGATGTCCTAAAAAATCCTCGGTCAATCTAGAATCATGAAAACCCGGACAAATCACTAAGGTCATAAAATTAAGTAAAAAGCTATGAGGAGACAGTAATCAGTTATCAGTAATCAGTTATCAGTAATCAGTAATCAGTTTTTTCTCCCTGCTCCCCTACTCCGTCTCCCCACACCCCACACCCCACACCCCACACCCCATCTCCCGCACCCTACACCCTACACCCCACACCCCACACCCCACTTCCCCTAATCTTGCCACCTTATGACCGTAGAATCCAGCTTACAACAGTTAAAAAGAGCTTCATCGGGACGATTACCCAGTAGTTACGGGGTCTATTTTAAGAATACCCTGGTGGCCCTCTGTCATGCTCTTGAAGATCATATCTTGCAAACTAGCAGCCCTGGTAGTACAAATAAACCACTGGTCTTAGTCACCTTTCAACAGGGTAAATGGTATTTACAGGAGGCCGAGCGCTATTTAGATATGGCTCGCTCTTCTCGTCATATTGCGATCGCTGCCGTAGCCGATAGTGGTTTTTCTGAGCATAAAACCGGCAGTTTAGAGAATGTTTCGCTAGTGAACTTAGATAATAGCGATAGTTTGGTTAATGAGTGGAATTTAATCATTCTTTCCCCCGATTACGCCTCCATGGTACTCTGTCATGAGTTATCCCCGGAAGAATACCGGTCCGATAGTCAACCCCAAATAGACACGGAGCGAAAATTCTACGGTTTATGGACATTCGATCGCGATTTAGTCGAAAAAGCCGCTAGGATCTTAATTGAGCGTCTCCATCCCTATAATCCCAGTCTAGCGGCCGATTTAAGCAGACAACAGCAGGAAATTAGTCAAAATATTAATCCCATTCCCACGGATTTAACGGGAGTAGTCTCTCGCATTGTCACCTATCTGCAAACCAGTCAACAGCAGTTAGTCACCGTCAGCAGACAAACGCGAGAATTAAGCGACTTAGAAGGACAAGCATCCCGTTTAAATAAAAATTTAGCCGCTAATAAACTGCAAGCTTTTCTAAGAATGGCTCAAAAGGTCGATGAAAGAGATATTGATAATCCCCTTGCTTCTCTACAGGTGGCCGCTTTAGCGGAAATGTTGGGACAATTGCTCGATTTACCCACCCTGAGATTACGACGCTTACGAT
The DNA here is from genome assembly GCF_027531715.1 of Microcystis sp. LE19-8.1F. Classification (NCBI taxonomy): domain Bacteria; kingdom Bacillati; phylum Cyanobacteriota; class Cyanophyceae; order Chroococcales; family Microcystaceae; genus Microcystis; species Microcystis sp. LE19-8.1F. Next base: position 25,662 of record NZ_JAPZSO010000243.1, read on the forward strand.
TAGCCGGTTTATTATACCGCATCGGTCTAGCGGAGGCTCCGATCGAAGTTTTTAGACAGCGTGCCAGTCAGTTAGAGGGAGCAAATGCGTTATTTTGGCGGGATCGATCGGTGTTAGGCGCACAATTACTCGCCACTATGCCCGAATTAGCCCCAATTCAACAGATTATTTACCATGAGTTTGAATACTGGGATGGTAGCGGGGTTCCCAACGGCTTAAAAGGGGAAGAAATCAGCCTAGAGTCGCGAATTTTAGGATTATCAGCCTATTTTCAGGAATTAACTCAACCGCGAGGCGACCGACTAGCTCTAGATTTAGGAGAGGCCCTAGAGCGCTGTCAAAATTATAGCGGGATTCGTTTCGATCCCGCTTTGGTAGAAAAATTAAGTTCGGTAATTCGTCTGTGCGAAATGGGGTGGATGCAATTACCCGATCGCCCTAGTCAAGTCCCCGCCGTCTGGTTAGAATCAGTTTAGATTAGGGTCTGCTGAAAAAGTTTTTCCTGGGGGTAGGGTGTGGGGTGTGGGGTGTGGGGTGTGGGGTTTTACCCATTTTCAGGGGGTCAATTACCTAATTTTCAGGGAAAAAGAGCCTAAATTTCCCCCCCGATCCCCCCAAGGTCTGGCACTTTTTGATGGGAAAAAAGTCTAAAATTCTTATCCAACAAGGTTTTTAGATTTATTCAGCAGACCCTAGATTAGACTCCGATTAAACTCTGCATGGCACGTCCCATATTAGCCGGTTTAAAAGCTGCCATGGCCGCGGTCGGTTCATAGCCGCAATGTACCATACAATCGGCACATTGAGGATTGCCACTGGCCCGACCGTAGTTATCCCAATTGGTTTCTTCTAAAAGTTCCCGAAAGCTTTTGTAATGACCTTCGTTAAGCAGATAACAGGGTTTTTGCCATCCTAAAAGACTATAGCTAGGACTACCCCAAGGGGTGCATTCATAGTCCTGTTCACCGATGAGAAAATCGAGAAAGAGAGGATTATGGTTAAAATTCCACTTTTTCTGCCCTGATTTCCAGGGTGAGAGAATTTCTCGGAATAAAGCTCTAGTTTGCTCCCGTTTCAAGAAACTATCTTGATCTGGGGCCCACTCATAACTGTAGCCGGGGGAAATCATCATGCCATCGATGCCCAAAGTAGCGAGAAAATCGAAAAATTCCTGCATTTCTCGCGGCTCTGTGCCTTCAAAAACCGTGGTATTAGTAGTAACCCGAAAACCTCTCGCTTTCGCCGCTTTAATCCCTTGTACTGCCTTATCGAATACTCCCTCTCGATCCACACAGCGATCGTGATGTGCTTTGAGACCGTCCAGATGGACACTAAAGGTAAGATAGGGTGAAGGAGTAAATTTATCTAGGCTTTTCTCCAATAACAGGGCATTGGTGCAGAGATAGACGAATTTTTTTCTGTCCACTAACCCCTTGACAATTTCATCGATTTGTGGGTGTAAAAGCGGCTCGCCCCCGGGGATGGAAACCACGGGAACCCCGCATTCTTCCACCGCTGCGAAACATTCTGCTGGGGTAAGATGATTGCGGAGGATTTCCGGGGGATGTTGAATCTTACCGCAGCCAGTACAGGCTAAATTACAGCGAAATAGGGGTTCTAGCATTAAAACTAAGGGAAAACGCTTTTTTCCTGCTAGACGCTGTTTCAAGATATAGGAAGCAACCACTAAAGCTTGTTGCAGTTGGACAGCCATTTGCTCACACCAAAAGGATTCTAAGTAATTATAGACTGTTAACAGGACATCAAGGCATAGAACCCTAGAAAATGGCAAAATAAATAAAAGCTGAGGGCTTTTTTGGCTGTTTACTTGATTATCATCTTGATCTAGCTGATGGCTTCAAGACTAATGACTTGAAAGAGGCAGGAGGCAGGAGGCAGAAGGCAGGAGGCAGGAGGGAAAAGTACCACTTTCAGGCTTGGCGGTGTAACTTGTTGCATCGGGACTGACTTGAAAGTGGGAAGTGGGAAGTGGGAAGTGGGAAGTGGGAAGAATAAATAAAAAAAAAGTCTCCTGACTCCTATCTCCTGACTCCTAACCTTAACGACAATTTTTGATTTTTACCAGAGGTCTATTATGGGTTCTTTAGGCGATCGCTTTAAGAAATTTGCGGGTAAAACTCGCTATGTGGTCTGTCGCTTATTTTTGCATCTCTACGGCCAAGAAGTCGCACCCCTGATCGGTATTCTTAATCGTGCCGGCCGGGAGGCGATCGATTCCGAAGGCGATTTAGAGGTCATGGGAGAGGGTTTAGTAGAAATTTGTCAAAATCTGCTGCAGATGAACCTCTATTGGTTTTCTGTGGCTAATGAGGGCGATGTTTTTTGGCATGAGGGGGAAGCGGGAGACTACGTTAACGAACTGTTTACCGATTCTGCAGCCAGATACCTAAGTGAATCGGTGTCTCCAGAAGTGGGGGAAAAGGAACCCTTAACTTTACCCGTCACCGATAACTTAGTTGTTATGATCACAATAGCATTCGAGGGTGAGAGTGCTGCTTTAGAAACTAGCCTAGCCGATCGAGAGGCCCTGGAAGATGGTTTAAAATCAATAATTAACCTTCACTACCAAGGTCGGCTGCGTGCGATTCAGGTACATTTTTCTCCTGCTCAATTGGGAGATGAATTGACCAATGAGCAACTATTACTCAATTTCCCCGAATTGCTGCCTTTATAGTCTTAATTTTGCCCTTATGCTGCGCCAAGTAACGACAATCCTTTTAATTCTTACCCTTTGTTGCACAACGGTGGCCTGTGGTTCGTCGTCAAATCAAACTCAGTCACCGTCAGCTAATAACAGTAGTGTAAGACGAGAATCCAATCAGGTTAGTAGCGGTCGCTACGAGGTGCAACAAGCTACCTACGATGATGGAGATGGCACTTATACCCTAATGCTGTTAAACACCCCTGGGGGTACTTCTCCCCTCTTTCGCACCACTAACCTGCAAATGGCTAGATTAAGCGATGAAGCTATCGCTAAAGGGGAAAAAACCGCGGTGGAAATCAACGGTGATCAGGCTACCCTGTACATGACCGAAGATTTTAAAATCGAGTATGTCCATAATGTCACGGAAGTGCGGAACAATCCCCAAACCGGACAACAGGAAACCGTGGTGATTCGGCAAGAATCGAGTTTTTGGAGTCCTTTTCTCGGTGCTGTTGCCGGTCAAGCTTTGGGTAGTTTGCTCTTTCGTCCTCAATACTACGTTCCTCCCCTCTATACTCCGGGGGGTGTGATGACCGGTTTTGGTGGTTACGGTTCCACTTATAATCAGGCAGTAGATCAATACCAAAGTAAACATAATAGTCCACCTCCGGCGGTCAAAAACCAGCAAACTCTCCGTTCTACCGGCAATTTACGTCGTTATCCTAGCAATACTCCCTCTAGTCCCAATCGCAGCACCACCACCACCACAAAACCCAGTGGTTCCGGTTATGGTTCCAGTACCCTGAAGAATTCGGGTAAATCTGATAATGTCAAACGTTCTCCTAGTTTCGGTTCCTCTGGTTCCCGTCGTACCCCTAGTCGCAGTGGTTTCGGCAGCAGCAGACGCGGCCGACGTTAGGAGGATTTGACTGGAGTGGTGGAAGATTAATCCTGTCTTCCCCACCTCAGAGATTGGGGATGGCAGCTACTTAAGAAGCAACCATTTTGCGAATTTCCGAATAGAAAACCGTTTGGCGATCGCCATTGGGCGACTGGATAATACTGGTACGCAATCTCAGATTAGGACTAGCAAACCAGATTCTTTCCTCGATACGATGGTGATTATGCTCGATGGTTAAAGTCAAAGCTTGATCGCTTCTGAGATGATATTCTCCCAGCGCTGCCGATTTACCGTCCGCTGTGATTAATTTTCCTTGCCAAGAATTTTCTGAGGGTAGCCAAACTAAATAGCTAGAACCGATTTTTTTCGGTTGTCCATAGTCCACGGAATTATCCCAAGTTGCTTTCCATCCCCCTAGACTGGTGTGGGACTGACAGTTATTTACTAAACATAATTGCACCACATCGGCAGCATCGGCAGCCAGCAAATCGATGGTGATTTCTGCTTTATTATTGGCAACTTTTTGGGCAGCTAATTGATAACTGGTGCGCTGAGAAAACCATTTACCCGCACAGAGATTAATAAATTCTTGAATGTCCATGAATGGCTGTAGGCAAAGATTGATCGCTCTGGAAGAATAGATTATTTATTCTATCCTATCCCTAGACCTTGGCCAATTTTTGCAAGGATAAACGGGCTGCTTCGCGCACTTGCGGGTGTTCGTCTTTGACCAAAAATTTTAAGGCTGCGATCGTTTTTTCCGCCGGAAGGTGGCCCAAAGCTTCCGCTAATCGCTGCCGGATTAACCAGTCATCGGAGTTAACAAAGGTTAAAAGCTTCTCGACGGTTTCCACTGCTTTGATTTCGCCAAGGGCAGCAATAGCGGCCTGTTGAATAACCGCTTCGTTACTATCGAGGGCCGATAATAACACCTGTTTAGCCCGAATATCGCGCAAATTGCCCAAAGCGACGGCGGCACTAAAGCGGACTAACCATTGCGTGTCTTCGTAAAAAGCCCGTTGTAGGGGTTCAAAAGCGCGAATATCTTCTAAATAACCTAAGGCCCCCGCTGCATCGGCGCGAATGCCATAATCGGCATCATTGGCTAACAAATCCACCAGAATAGGAAAGCATTCCTCGGTTTGTTTGACTCCCAAAGCAAAGACAGCCATCGATCGCACCGGCAGCATTTCATCATAAAGGACTTTTTTGATCAAGGGTACAGCCTCTTCTGGGGCCACTTCTCGCAGGGATGCCAAGGCCAGCAGACGATCTTTGGAGTTGCTGCTTTCTAACTGGAGGGCAATGGCTTCTATATCAGGCTTACTCATTTTTGTCAATCACTTGTAATATTTCTTTAATTCTAACGCAATTGTTTCTAAGTCAGCAGCCTTAGTGGACTGAAACAGCTAATTTCTGTGTGTTACAGTGTTTCTCATAAAGATGAAGTGTAACCTAATTTGGTATCGAAGACCGACTCCCGAAAACGAAAACTTCGTACCTGATCATTAAGATAACTGCTATCAACAGGTTCGGGATATTGCTTGAGAAAAATTAATTTTTGGTGTCGGAATGTTCAATTTGCTATAACTTCGGTTGACGGAATTGATAAACATCAGAGATCGCCTGTACCCAACCATTAGCAACGGATTCTAATAATCGATCGCCTTTTGCTTTACTTGCATTAGTAGCATCTCCCATCACTCCACTTTTAGTCAACTCCTTAGTTAACCAAGCAAAGGGTAATTTTCCTTCCATAGTTAACAAACTATTTTCTGGCAAACCTTGGGGATATTCTCGGACGGCCCGCTCAATTTTTACCTGTTCTGGCAGTAATGATAACATAATGCTAGTTTCCACATCTCCTGCATGAATACCGTATTCTAATTCATATTCCGAGAATAATTCAGCCGCATTGTGGGGAACTCGCCAAGTGAAAAAAGGAAATACTAAAAAATCGGGATATTGTTGATGAATATCCCTAGCGGCAATTTCCATAACTTGGGGTTGTCCGCCGTGGGAGTTCATTAATACTAACTTGCGAAAACCCGAACGATAGAGACTTTCAGCTATCTCTTGAATGAGGGTTAATAAGGTGGCTGCCGAGAGGGTAATAGTGCCGGGGAAAGACCAATGTTCGTTAGATTTTCCGTAGTAGAGACAGGGTAAAGCAAAGGCAGGAATATTATCATCTAACTTCTCGAAAGCTTTGCCTAAAACCCCTAAACTAATGGCAGCATCCACGGCAATAGGTAGATGGGGTCCGTGTTGTTCGATCGCACCGATGGGTTGAATAATTACCACATTTTCCTGATCTGGCATTGAATCTATATCGGTCCAAGTAAGATAGGGAAAATAACGATGAGGGGGAATAAAACCGTGCATCATAATTTTATTAGGGATTAGGGTTAGGGGAAAAATAACGGTTTATTTGGTAATTTTATCACTAATTCTTGGCAAGGTTGCCAATCATCTTTATCGGTCATGGCTTGCCAAACCGAATCCATCTAGCAAGAAAACCTGTTTCATTAATTATAATAGGCAATATCGTCGGGGAAAAACACCAGGGGTGACTTGTTTTTTTGCCCTTGTTACTGAGCATCTTTAAGCCTTTTCTTTAAGTATTATTGTTAATGTAGCTTATTAAGATCAGCGACCGCACTTAAACTCACAGCCTCAATCAATGTGCATGGTACGTTCCCAAAAATCGAGCGGTGGAGCAGTAGGAGTCAGATTAGGGAACGCACCCTACAGCGATGGCGTACTGCTACGCAGTGCCTTCGGCATCGCACTACAATTGCTCCAGCAGCATATCGTACTCTGCATGGGAACCAACCCAGAACCAAATCACCGTATCATCCTCTAATTGACCGACAGCACGATAATCCCTATTGATGCGTGCAGAATAGATGGGCAGCTGTGGATGGACTTTCTTGAATCGCAAGCTGGGATAGCTTGGGTCTTCTTTGAATTGCCGATACGCTTTACGGGTCTGCTCTTGAATCGGTTTTGGAAGATCTGCAAACATCTCCCGAAAACCAGCAGTGGTACAAGACTTCACAACGTTTCTGGGTCTAATTCTTGAGTCTTACCCGATCGATGTTCTGCCATTGCTTCGGCTGCTAGTTTAGCCAGCAAGTTTGGTGAGCGAGCAAAGGAGTCATGCCATCGCTGCTCTTCTTCGAGTTCTGCCAAAATTAGGGTTGCGATCGCGTCCTGTTGAGCGGTTGACAAGGTTTGTAATTGGGCGATCGCCTGCTTAAGTCGTTCAGTCATAGACAACATCTAACGTATCGGGCTTAATATATTCTAGCTTCCACGTTGCTGAAACAATGACGTACTGCTACTCAGTGCCTTCAGCATCGTACTCTACTTCAACGCTTCGATCGTAACTAAACCACCCTCAATTGCCTGAATTCGCAAATCGTATCCTCGTAATAGCTGCATCCCAATCAACGGAACCGTCTCTGATTCGTTGATGTAAATCTCACGATATTGCCCGTCCCAGATCACAAGCCCGATGTAAACTTCAAACGTGCAGAAAGTCCCATCGCCTAACGTCGCAAGATCTCGACCCTCCCAAATAAACCCTAACCTAGCAATTATGTCAGACGGCAAGGTGAGAAAACCTGAAAATCCTGTATCAATTACAGCATCTACTATCTGCGTTGTTTCATTGTTTCTGACTGCGATCGCTAACGTCGCCTCACACCGTTGATTTACACGACCTTGCATCATGGCTTTGTTCTCAGGCTCCTTGCGCCAAAGTGATCAACGGCTGAATGCCCAATGCGAACAAACCATGTCTGAGTATCAGGCACTCGTGCAGAAAGTTGCTTCGCTGCGCTTACCAAATCATCCGCTACTTCAAAAGCCCCTGTTTCAATGTCGATCGCCACAATTCTCCCCTGATTTCCCTCCTCGACTTGGGGACGTACCTGAGATTGATAAATCTCATTGCCACGTCGAGCAAATTCTTCTTTACTGTAGCGGGGTTGTCGAACTGTCATTGAAGCGACCCTGGGGCGACTTTTGCCCCTCTATTTTAACCAAACATTGGGAATCTTCGCTAACATTCCTCAACTGGTCCGACCAGAGCGGCATCGCACCTAAACTCACAGTTTCAATCAATGTGCATGGTGCGTTCCCCAAAATCGATCGGTGGAGCAGTAGGAGTCAGATTAGGGAACGCACCCTACAAGATCGGCGATCGCACTTGCATTAGCAATTATTGTAGGTTGGGTTGACGCAAGGAAACCCAACAAAGAGTAACCTTTGGGGTGGTTGGGTTTCGCTTTTTCAAGCGAGTTGAGCTATTTTCGACCCAGTATTGTTTCGCTCAACCCAACCTACGAGGCGAGGCGATCGCACTAACTTAAATCAAACAGTTAAAGCTTGGTCTAATCTGGCAAATAATATTTTTGTTCCTCACAATGAAATAGAATATCAAAAATTGGTCGCTATTCTTGACGAATTAATTGATATTGTAGGAGAAGACGAATCTCATCCATTAGCTTCATTAATGGAAGTAATAGGAGTATTAATTGAAAATTATGAGGATCAATACGTTACCGAAATATCTCTTTAAGAAAATAGATATAGTCATTTCATATAAATCTGATACACTCTAGATCGGTGAAACCATTATGATCTCTGGCATTGATATTATCAATCTTAATTGAAATTACTATATTTAGCGATTGCACTATTTTATCTATCGACAGAGTAATGCTATGTCAATAACGCCATAGCCATCTTGCTCATAAATAATTGCTCCATAAATACTTTGGGAACCAGGACACACAATTGGAACTTTTCGATCTGCATTATAATTATTAGCTATTTGTCCACCAGTATCTTGATCATAAATTAATTGAAGATCAATTACCCCGTAATTATATTGTTCATGAACTATAAAACCTGAGAGAAACCTACCGCCACTTGCAGAGTAAGTTCGATTACCATTTCGATTGCCAGTAGCCCATCCTGTAGATTGACCACCAGAACAACCAAATTTAATATCAATTATTCCATAATTATCTTGTTCATTAAGCGTAACAAGATTAACTATAGAATTATCTGGACATTTTATTGCAAGTACTCTACCTACATCATTATTTCCAAGAGCCTGTCCAGTCGTGTCACTTAGAGAGTATTTGCCGAATGACAAGAAAAAGACAAGATTTACAACAACAGTCACTGTGCATTTTATCAAAGTTAGTCGTTTCATACTGGTTTCGAGACTAATTTCAAGAGAGCGATCTTATTTTATCTTAGTGTACTGGTTGATGTGTAAAATAATTAGTCAGAAAAAGACGGGACTTTTCTAAATAATCTTTACAAAAGAATACTTTTAGCGGATAATGGCGGATAAAGACTTACATCCAACAGTTAAATAAGTATGAATACTCAAGAATTGACTAGCTACCTAGATGAATTGCTATTCTCGAAAACGGGTGAGCATCTAGATAGTTTGCAACGGTCGATTATTAGGGGAGTTTTAAATGGAAAAAAATACGCTGATATTGCCAAAGAATATAATTGTAGTGCTGGTCATGCTAAGGATGAAGCTTATCAACTTTGGCAACTTCTTTCTGATACTTTAGGAGAAGATATTAATAAGTATAATTTTTGCGCTACAGTTCAAAGAGTATTCGGTAAAAATAACTATGGTATTGTTGTTAATAGTAGCCAAGTTGACAAACTTAATTTTTGTCCCAGTTCTCCTTCTAACCTAGAAGAAAACGATGATATTATTCCCGATGATCAAATTATGGCTAATGCTATCGAAAAGAAAACTAAAAGGGAAACTATCCCTCGCTTAGTCAAACTAGGATTAACTCCCGAACAAATTGCTGAAGCATTAGATTTGTTAGTACCAGAAGTAAAAAAAATTATCGCCAGTCAATCGGAATAATCAATAATGAATAATGGGGAGCATCTCATTTATGCAAGTGAGTAATTATACTTATCCCTAAAACTGGTTTCTAGCAAGGCTTTCAAAATAGCTTGACATAAAAACCTGATTTAGGGGTTACAAAGGTGAGATGCTCCTGATTAGGGTACTGCAAACAACCTCCTTTAAGGAGACTGATCACAGAATCCTTCTAGAGTTCTATCAAAGATTCTTATATCTGACGGCACTTTGTCACAAAATTTTACTATTATTTTGACACTCTTAATGGTTAGAAGGGAAACATTGATCGCCAAGTCTGGTCAATTTTTGTCCAACGCATTTCAGGAAATGACCTGAATAAGTAGCTAGAGATAATTAATTACACATATTTAACTACCTCTTGCCTCTTGCCTCTTGCCTCTTGCCCCTTGCCCCTTGCCTCTTGCCTCTTGCCTCTCCTAACCAAGAAATTAATTTTGCACCACTACTTATTACTTAATTACTGTTTATTCTGTAATTTTATCACTAATTCTTGGAAAGGTTGCCAATCATCTTTATAGGTAATGGCTTCCCAAACTGATTCGATTAGCGGTCTAAGTAAAGCGGTTTTAGGATTATAATGCTTTAAGGTATCGCCAATTTGAGCCAAAGAATCTGAGGGTAATTGATTTAAGACCAAACTATATAACTCTCGCCAACGTTGCCAATCAGCTTTTGGTAAATCCATATTTTCAAGAATTAGAGAACTATTTTCTCGCCAACCGTAATTAAATTGTTCACTTAATTGATAGAAAAAGTCGTGATAACCCAGGCCAGTTTCTTGGAGAACTTCCACGGTTTTGCTGACCAGTAAAGCGGATTCGGGAGTAAAAATATCCTCAAAACCTAACTTTTTGAGCATCATTTTTTGATAATAAAAATTGTAATGCTGGTCATAGTTAGCCAAAGCCAGATCTAACTCTAACAAGGAGGCGACCATGGCCAGGGGAGATTGTAGTAACTCTAGATTTAAGCGACAGATAAAAGGCTGATTGCCATAACTATAACGGCCGCCGTAGTCGAAATAGGCCGCCGTAAATTGGGGGTTATAGGAAGGAATAAAAGCGTAGGGACCATAATCGAAACTTTCCCCGGTAATTGACATATTATCGGTATTGAGAACCCCATGACAAAAACCTGCGGCCATCCATTGGGCCGCTAATTTAGCGGTTCTTTCGCTCAAAGTGGCGTAAAATTTTAAATAGCGATCGCTATCCTGGGGATCGATTTCAGGATAATAATAAATAATCAGATGATCGAGGAGTCTTTTAATTAAATCGCTACGTTTAATATGAAATAAACGCTCAAAAGTCCCAAAACGAATATGAGAATTACTAACTCGAATCATCACCGAAGATCGCGTCGGGGAAGGTTCATCGCCACGCCAGAGGGATTCTCCCGTTTCCACCAAACTGAGACAACGAGAGGTATTCACCCCTAAACCGCGTAAAGCTTCCCCAGCTAAGACTTCTCTAACTCCACCCTTGAGAGTTAATCTACCGTCCGCATGACGGGAATAGGGGGTCCGTCCCGATCCTTTCGTACCAAAATCGTATAATTTGCCATCAATACCCCTAACTTGACCGTAGAGAAAACCGCGACCATCTCCCAAAAAAGGATTATACTCGCCAAATTGATAACCGTGGTAACGCAGGGCTAAAAAAGGTGTCAGGGATTGAAATTTAGCAAAAGCCTCGATAAAATGCTCATCTAAGGTTAATTCTGGCTGGATTCCCACCAAAGGTAATAAAGCATCATTGCGAAAACGAAGGATATGACCGGGAAAATCCGCGGCCGCAACTTGATCGTAGTATTGGTCCCCCAAGTCCTGCATGGCGCTTTCGTAAGGGAGACTGAGAAAGGGATTGGTGAGATGGTCTGTCATAGTGGTGGTGTCGATCGAGCGTTGAGGCGATAAAGTGATAAAGATAGCCAAAAAATTTTCCTACTGAGACTATCAAACAGCGATGCCCGATTCTATTATGTATCAAGGGGACTATTTTCTTGTCCTTGAGGCCGATCAATCTGAACAATTCCAGACTCCCGACCAGTTGCAGGATAAGTTAAAAGATTTAATCACCGCAAAACCGGAGATTTGTCCCCGACAATTGGCAAAATTCTCTAGTTTTGAGGAAAAAGCTCTCTATCTGCGCGATAATTACTGCGAGTTAGACCTGGGTGAGGAGGGTTATTTACAATGGTATGTGGTCCGTTTGGAAAAATAAGGGAACCCGCTTTTTAACTTTTTACTTTCTAACTTGATCATTATGGGAGAAATAGAAGATTTACTGGCACAAATGAAGGCAGAATACCAGAAACGGGATCAGGAAAAACCGATGCCGTCCCCTTCTTCTCGCCAAGAAAAAGATCGTTCCCCGGCCGAATTTAAGGTTAATTATACCGGCGATTCTTCTACCGATGCGCTTTTAAAAGCTTTAGCCTTAGAAAACCAAGAAAGGCAACAACAGGAGGCAGCGGAAAAAGAAAAAGCGGCGGCATTAAAACAGCAGCGCAAGCGAGAAGCTTTAACTAAAAAAGCGAAGCAATGGTTAGATAAATTGGATGCTAAATCGGAGGAAGGACGCTGGTTTGAGGAGTTTTCATATAGCTACGATTCTCCTTTAGAAGCAGCGATCGCCTATCTAGAAGCTTTGGGAGAAGTGGACAGTTCTAACTGATAAGGTCTAATTTAAAGTTGTGGGTAAATTGGCCGCATCAAAAACTCGATTATGCCACCAAATATTATCACCGGCTAGAATATTTGTGCCGTAACGGGGAACGATACCATAAACAGTGCTGGGGTCATAACCCAAAGCTTCACTGATGAGATTGTAGAGACGTTGTAGATCAAAACCCCGGGGGTCACAATGGGGGTATTTTCCTTGATTAATCAGAAAACTATCCACGGCAAAATGGCTGACAATTTGCGGTAATTGTCCCGTTTGTAAGGCTGCGAGGAGATAATATTTCGCCGTTTGTTGGTATTGAAAATCGCTGTAACCGGGGAGGGGTTGCAAGCGTCCTTTGGTCAAACAGTGGGATCCCGGTGCTTGTACCAGTTCAATGTTAACGCTGGAGATAACCCGACGATTTCTTTCGGCAAAAATTGGTCGCAAGCGATCGCAATTAGGGTGAGATAGCTGCTGACAAATCGCTTCTGTTGCCCATAATGCGGTGCTTTTTGCTCCATCAAAGTAATTTGTGGGATATTCTTTGACTAAACGCCTAAAAACGGCTTCTGAAGGCGTATTTAACCAAATTCTCGCCCTTTTTTCTAACTCAGTGGCCGATCGCGTACTCAAAGGAACACCCGCTAAAGCAAGTGCAAAACCCTTGACGCGGATAGTTTCTGGGGTAAGTTGCCACAGTTGACGCACTAATTGATCTCTGGTGTCTGCGGGCAGCATTTCGGCCGCTTGTTCATAAAAAGTGGCAGTGGGACGGTGACGTTCAAAAAAAGGCCGGGCGATCGAGTCTAAAATATTTCTATCCCTGGAATTCGGTTTGCGGGGAATGTAAACATTGGGACCCAATTTCATCGGACCGCGAGCATATTTTTTCTGTTCTTCGATGTTACCCGCAGTCATACTCCAAGCTGTATCGTGGAGAATAAACAAGGGAGTGCGATCGAGGGTTAATTCGGTTTCTGGCGGGGCAATTTGCAAAAATTCGGCGATTTTCTGCTTTTCTAACTCATCTAGACTCTTACCGGCTAAATTCTCCCCCACAGTGGAGGGATTAAAAATATTTATGGTGGCAGTGGAGAGACTAGAGCTATTCAGTTTTAAAATCAGTAGGGACAAGACCAAGCTAATCACCAAAGAAGTCACTCCCCATCGCCATTGTTCCGGGGGAAAGATAGAATATCTGGGGGGAGAAAATTGTCTTGATTTTTGCCGTCTTTGTCGATTCATCGGACCTTTTTAACGCGCTTTCCACCCATTGTATTCACTTTCTCGAAAAAGGGAATTAATACTAAATCCGTTGAGTATATGCTACCTATCAGGATAGGCAATAGGCACTCTTGCAATAGGCAGCTTTATTCTCCCCACACCCCACACCCCACACCCCACACCCCACTTCCCCACACCCTACTTCCCCACACCCTACACATAATTACTGAGGAACCATTGAGCATTAAAAGCTCGATCGCAGGATATTTCTAGTAATCTTATCCCTGATTCCGGCAAAACTGCGATTTTTTGCTTAAAATCAGTCCAATCGCTGATTAAATGGTAATCGATACCGTAGGTGCGACAGAGTTGGCAAAAGTCGATATTTTGGGGAGTGGCAAAAAATTCTTCAAAGGGAGGGTCAAATTTGGCGATCGGCAACATCTGGAAAATGCCTCCCCCCTTGTTATTGATTAAAATTATGGTCAAGGAGCCAACAAAATATTTTTTGATTAAAAAACCATTTGTGTCGTGTAATAGGGCTAAATCTCCCGTTAATAGCAGACTGGGGACATTTTTATAAGCTATTCCTATCGCAGTGGAGAGGTTGCCGTCGATGCCATTGGCCCCGCGGTTAAAATAGGGACGAATTTGGCGATCGCTAGGCGGGTTAAAAAACTCGGCATAGCGAACAGGCATACTATTAGAGATAAAGATCGGGGTGCGGGGGGGGAGGTATTGGGAGAGCAGCCAGGGGATTTTCCCTTCAATCAGTTTAGTTTCTGCTGCCAAAAGGCGATCGATGGTTAATCTGGCTTGCTGGTCGAATTTTTGCCATAATTGCCGATATTCTCGGTTATTATGGGTTTGATCTGGGAATAAATCCCCTAATTGCTCGATATTTACCCTGAGATGTCCGGTTTTTCCCTGTAGAGGATCGTAATTATCGGGATGGGGATCGATAATCCAGCGCGGACAGTCGATTTCTTCTAACCAGGTCCGTAATTCTTTGCTGGTGGGTAATTCGCCAATTTGCAGGACAACATCGGGGGTTAATTGGGTCCTAAGGGCAGGATTCCGCAATAATAAATCATAGGTGGTGATGAGATGGGGATTTAACCCTGCATAGTTTCGCAGAGGAGATAAAGCTTCCGCTAAGACGGGATATTGTTGCGATCGGGCTAAATTAGCGATCGCCTGACAGTAACTTTCAGGGTTTTGCGGGGAAGCTAATCCCGCGATGATAATTCCTTTGGAGGGTAAAGAATTAATTTGGAGAATTGAGTGGTTAATAGGGATATTTTGCCGAGATATATGGCTAAAAAAAGCTTCTTGGTCAAAATTAGCTTCTAAATTGTTAATTTCTAGATCGGGAGTTGGTGCGAGGGGCTCCCGAAATGGTAAGTTCAGATGCACCACTCCGGGGACAGGATCGAGACAGCGCAACCACGCGTGGATGATAGTTTGACGGAGATAGCGTAAACGCTCGATATTGGCACTAGGACAGCTAATTTCCGCTTGCCAGTTGGGATAATTACCGTAGAGTTTGACTTGATCGATAGTCTGACCGGCGTGAGCATGACGCAATTCTGGGGGGCGATCGGCGGTTAGAATTAATAAAGGGACATGACTTTCTTTTGCTTCAATGACTGCGGGATAAAAATTAGCCGTGGCAGTGCCAGAAGTGCAGACTAAAACCACCGGTTGAGATAATTGTTTGGCTAATCCCAGGGCAAAAAAAGCGGCCGAGCGCTCGTCTAAGATGGGAATAGCTTCAATCTGGGGATGTCTTGCCAAGGCTACCGTTAAAGGAGTCGATCGCGATCCGGGAGAAACCACCCCTATCTTCAATCCCAAACGGGCCAATGTTTCGACTAAAATAGAACCCCAAAGTGTATTAAGATTGCGAAAATCGAGCGACATTTATCAGTTCAGTGCAAAGGTTAGGGGACAATAAGTTAAAGAGTCTATTAATAAATTTAACATTGGCCGGAACTGGCCAAGAATAAGTTATTTCTGAGTCAGCGATGCAGAAGTTATTAAAAGAGAGCGAAGGCAATTGGCCACTACAATAATATTATGGAGCCAATGGTAGGGGCGCATCGCGTACGGACAAAATGTCCTATAGATATTTCGACCAAATTGAGATACACCCAGTTTTAAAGTTCCCTATATCCAAAGCAAACTAACATCAATAGGTTTTGAAAATTTTCCATTATGATCCTGATTACAGACCAAATTTACCAGCGCATTTTCACCCACGCAGAATCCACCTATCCCGAAGAATGTTGTGGGTTACTCCTGGGAAAAATTACCGAAACAGCAGCCCAAGTGATCACCGTGCAAACCACAGAAAATAACTGGTCAGGTAATAGGAAAAACCGCTTTAGTATTGCCACAGAAGTGCTTTTACAAGCTCAAAAATCGGCGCGGGAAAACCAGCTAGAAATTATCGGTATCTATCATTCCCACCCCGATCATGCCGCCATTCCCTCGGAAATAGATCGCCAATTAGCCTGGTCAGGATATACTTATTTAATTGTCTCTGTAGTTTCAGGGAAAGCGATCGATTTACAAGCTTGGCAACTGGACGAAGGCGAACAATTTCAACCGGTAAAAATATTGTAGTCTGGTTGGAAATACCTGCTTTCCACCCACCAGCAATCGATTTAATCGGGGTCGATCATCTCTGGATTGATTTTAGTCAACCTCGTTTTTTCCCCCGATTTTTCCCAGGCAAAAGTGCAATGGCATCCACGGGTATTATGCCTAGGAATAGGTGGCAGCCGTGGGACTGGGTTGGCTCTCTTTTTCCTTTTTAGAAGGAGTGGTAAATTAATCTTACCAATTAAAAGGACCTAAAGCCCGATCGTTGTAATCGCCACCCTCGGCAATAAAATGAATTACCATCGATTTACGGGTTAGCAGGGTATTATTAATCTTCCCACCACCGTGAATTAACATTCCGTGCCAGAGAAGAATCTCTCCTTTTTTAGCAGTAAATGATTGACAGTCATAATTCTGAGCGCGCCGGTTAACATAATCTTGGTATTCGGGAATTTTATCGGCAGTAATATTTTTCAGATTGATGGCGGGATAGTCTGGAAAAAAGTCAGTTACTTTGATATTTTTATGAGATTTAGGATAAAAAATTAGCGGGCCAGCATCGGCGGAAATATCTTCCAAGGCAATCCAAACACCGACTAAATGATTAGTAGGATGAACATAAAAAACTGCCATATCCTCGTGCAGCCCCTGCTCTGTACCGTGCAGGAAGTTGATGGAATATCTCGGTTCGCAGGATTTGCCAATAATTAAATTAACTAAATCTCTCAGATTTTGATTGTCAAAAATTGCTCGAGCAGCGGGGGAAATCTCATGAAAGGCATGGAGTCGCCAAATAGAATTAACTAAGGCTTTTCTTTGCTCGATATCTAGGGCTAAAACCTGTTCATGACTTAAACTCGTTGGTAAATTTTCTGCTTGAATGCCTTCAATTCTTAATCCAGGGATAGCCGATTCTAGGAAAAATAAATCGGCTAATTCTGCTACTAAATTATCGATCGCCGTTGCGGGAATTAAATCTTTGACAATACAATAACCCAATTCTCGCCAATGGTTGAGGAGTTGATATTCTCGTTCGGAAATTCGCCGTTGTTGACGAGCTTTTTGCAGGGATTTTTCCGCTCGCGAGCGATCCAACCAGGGTAATTCGGCAGTAGAATTGAAAGACCAGGGCAAATTTTTGAAGATATCGGCAATTTTAAAAATCATGGTGAGTCCATCTTTTCCGAGCTACTTTCGGACTATTTTAATCCATGAGTGTTCGGTCTAGTCTGTCAACAGATATAAATTATTTGAAAAACCCCCTAGGATGAATTAGGAGGTTACAGGGAAAAAATTAATCAGAAGTAATGTGCTTAACTAGCGCTAACTTCAGCGGGATAAACGCTAACTTGACGGCGACTTTTATCCTTGTATTCAAATTTGACCACACCATCAATTAAAGCGAATAAAGTATCATCGCCACCACGACCAACATTTTTACCCGGGTGAACTTTAGTACCCCGTTGACGGATGAGAATATTTCCCGCTTTTACCACTTGACCACCGTAGCGCTTAACGCCTAGTCTCTGGGAACGAGAATCGCGTCCGTTGCGGGTACTACCCGTACCTTTCTTATGAGCCATAATTTCTCTCCAAATGCTTTTTTGATTCTAAAAGTTATTCTTCTTCATCGCTACTATCTTCTACAACTTCAGCGACGGAGGTAGCAGCAGTGGCGACTAGGGTTTTACCGTTATAATTGATTGAATCAATCATAAAACGGGTAATTTCTTGACGATGACCGCGTTTTTTACGGGTTTTCTTTTTCGGGCGCATTTTATAGACAATAACTTTTTTGCCCCGACGATGTTGCATGACAGTCCCTGCCACGGTGGCCCCTTCGATAAAGGGCTGACCGATGCTAATATCATCCTCATCATGGATTAATAGCACTTTGTCGATGGTATGGGTACTTTGTTCATCGACGGGAAGAAGTTCGATATCGTAATAGCGACCGGGTTCTACCCGAATCTGTTTGCCACCGGTCTCAATAATTGCGTAACTCATAAATTTTCTGCGCTCGTTTTGCCGTACAGGTAGCTGAAAAAAATTCCAGCTTTTGTGCTAATGTCTTCACCTGATCCGAGCAGGAATTGACACAATTTACTATTATCTAATATTCGGGCGGCAATTGTCAAGCTTTTTACCCACCGATTGGCTATATACTGAAAATAATCTTACGAAAAGCTCAATTAAACCGTTATGGAACAGTGGGAAAGCAGAGGACACCTGTTAACCGAACAAATTAACCCAAACAGCCTAAATTTAGACCAATTAAACCCGCTCGAATTGGTGGATATCTTCAATCGCGAGGATGCCCAAACCCTGAAGGCGATCGCCATGGCCCGGCAAGAATTGGCCCTAGCGATCTCTCTGACCGGTCAAGCTCTGGCTAAAGGTGGCAGACTCTTTTACATTGGGGCGGGAACCAGTGGCCGGCTGGGGGTTTTGGACGCGGCCGAATGTCCTCCCACCTTCTGCACTCCCCCGGAATTGGTACAGGGAATTATTGCCGGTGGAGCGGCGGCGCTGGTGCGTAGTTCCGAAGATTTGGAGGATAAAGCGGAAGATGGGGCGACGATTATTGCCCAGCGAGAAATTCACGAATTAGACGTGGTAGTGGGGATTACCGCCGGGGGGACAACCCCCTACGTTCACGGGGCTTTACAGGCGGCAAAACAGCGCGGTGCGACAACGATTGCCATTAGTTGTGTCCCCGCCGAACAAGTGGAGATCGCGGTGGATGTGGATATCCGGTTATTGACCGGACCGGAACTTTTGGCCGGCTCCACACGGCTGAAAGCGGGAACGGTGACGAAAATGGCTTTAAATATCCTCTCCACAGGGACAATGGTAATGTTAGGCAAGGTTTACGGCAACCAGATGGTCGATGTGGCAGTTACTAATCATAAACTCCATGACCGCGCCCTGCGGATTATCTGCAACCTTACCGATGTTAGTCGCCAGGAAGCGGCAATTTTACTGGAAAAAAGTGGCCGCCGGGTTAAACTGGCTTTGTTAATGCAGAAAACGGGACTTTCGGCGGCGGCAGGACAAGAATTGTTACAAAAGCATCGGGGTCAATTACGGGCTGCCCTGCAAGCTTATAATCAAATTGATTGATAAAAACCTATTGATTTTGACTTTCCTATGGTTAATATTTCTTCGGAAATTGCCGCGATCGCTGTTATTTTCCTCGTCGCTGGCGCTATCTTGACTTGGAGTTTTTATCGGGCTAAACCCTACGGCCAACTGGGAATTTTAGCTTGGTTACAATCCTTGGTCTTAATAGCTCCTTGGTTAATTTTTTTCGGGCTATTTGCGGCGGGAATTTATCTCAATCTAGCGGTAATTCTCTTTTTACTGGTTGCTTCCACCATTATCTATATTTATTTGGGCAACCGTTTACGCTTACTGAAAACCAATCAGATAATTGAACCGAAAGTTAACCCGGCAGTTAGCGAGTCCGTTACTCCTCTAGAAATCCCGGCATCGGTGACAGCAATTGTACCGGATGTGATTCCAATTCCCGAAGAGGATTTAAAAGTTATTCAGAGTATTTTTGGGATAGATACTTTTTTTGCCACCGAGACTATCTCTTTTCAGGAAGGGGCAATTTTTAAAGGCAATTTACGGGGAGAACCAGATATCGTTCACTCTCGCTTAAACCAGAAATTAAGCGATCATTTTGGCGATAAATATCGTTTATTTCTGGTGGAAGGAACCGAGGAAAAACCTGTGGTAATTATCCTTCCCAAAACTAACGAGCCTAGTCCTGCCACTCTTGCTCAAAAAAATCTCTCTTTAGTTTTGTTAGTAGCCACCATTGTCACCAGCTTAGAAGCGGCGGGAATTTTATTGGGTTTTGATTTGTTTAGTAATTGGCAGAGGTATCAAGAAGCGATTCCCCTGAGTTTGGGTTTATGGTCGGTATTAATTGCCCACGAAATCGGTCATCTAATTATCGCTAAACGCCATAATATTCGTCTCAGTTTACCCTATTTTCTTCCCACTTGGCAGATTGGTTCTTTTGGGGCAATTACTCGTTTTGAATCTTTATTACCTAACCGCAGTGTTCTATTTGATATAGCTTTCGCCGGTCCTGCTTTGGGAGGTTTGGTTTCTTTAATCTTGTTAATCGTTGGACTGACTTTATCTAATTCGGCCAGCCTTTTTCAAATCCCTAGTACCTTTTTCCAAAGTTCAATTTTAGTGGGTTCTTTAGCGCGGATAGTTTTGGGCGACGAGTTACAAAATGCCGTTATCTCCGTCCATCCTTTAACTGTTATCGGTTGGTTGGGATTGGTGATTACCGCCCTTAATTTACTGCCCGCCGGACAGTTAGATGGTGGCAGAATTGTTCAGGCTATTTATGGTCGCAAAATTGCCCGCCGCACCACTGTGGCCACTTTGGTCATTTTGGGCATTATTTCCTTAGTTAATCCCAGTAATCCCATTCCTCTCTATTGGACAATTTTAGTCGCTTTTTTACAAAGAGAGTTGGAAAGACCGAGTTTAAACGAGTTAACCGAACCCGATGACACCCGCGCCGGTTGGGGTTTATTACTACTCTTTTTAATGTTGGCGACTCTGATTCCTTTAAGCCCTAGTTTAGCGGGACGGTTAGGCATCGGTGGCTAAATACTTCCCCGAAATTCTTGCCATTGATTGCCGTCAAAAAAAAGCTTGACAAAAACTCAAGTCTTGACTTATAATTTTCTTATAATGGGAATCCGTGTCCGCCTATAGACCCCTGATTTTTCCGTAAAATATAGCCTCCAGCATTTACCCCTGAAGATTTGACTTTTGGAGTTGCTCAAAATGTCTAACGAAACTGTCACTTATTCCCTAGAAGCTGTCCTGACAAGGATTGAGGGGAAAATCGACTCTCTGGAAAAACGCCTTGACGAGAAAATCGACTCTCTGGAAAAACGTATTGACGAGAAAATCGACTCTCTGGAAAAACGTATTGATGAGAAAATCGACTCTCTGGAAAACCGTATTGACGAGAGATTTGACAAGATAGAAGACCGGTTAACTAAAGTAGAAATAGGACAGGCCGAACTCAAGGGAGATATTAAAGCTTTAGACGAAAAAATCAATGGATTAACTGCAAGGGTTGCCTATCAGGAATTCACCAATCGAGGGATTCTGATAGCATTGGTGGTCGCTATTTTAGGAGGTGCCGCTAAACTTTTTGGTTTTTTCCCTAATCCTTAGAAGTTGCCGGCAGCCGTACCTAGTAAGTAGTCGTGCAAAATTAATTTCCTAGTCGAGACGGTCGTCAGGAGACGGTCGTCAGGAGACAGGAGACGGTCGTCAGGAGACATGAGACAGGATACGGGATAAGGGATACAGCTATTAGGGATCGGATTTGAGTTTTCAGTTCACTGTTTACTGATCACAGCAGAAGTCTGACGGAGTAGTGGCTTAGATGTGTAATTAATTGTGCTTAGATACTTAGATAGGCTCTCCCCAAAAATTTTTCGCTCATTACCCCGATCATTTGTTAGAATAGATTCAGAATTCAAGGATAAAACCTCATCTATGAATCCCGTTGTTTTGGTGCATGGTTTTCTGGACACTACGGCTGTTTTTAAACCGATGAGCGAGTATTTAAACTATCATGGTTGGCAGGTGCATAGTTTTAACCTAATTCCCAATCATGGTTACGAAAAGTTAGAAGTTTTAGCCGGTCAGGTGGACAATTATATCGAGAAAAACTTTGCTAAAGAGCAGAAAGTAGATCTGATTGGGTTTAGTATGGGAGGATTAATTACCCGCTACTACCTGCAAAGATTAGGAGGGGTGGCAAGAGTGCAACGTTACCTAAATATTTCTGCCCCGAATCGAGGCACTTTAACCGCGTATAGTTTACCCTTAGATGGGATTAGACAAATGCAGCCGGGGAGTCAATTTCTAGAGGATTTAAATCAAGATTGTCAACAAATTTTAAATAAAATTAAAACCACAATTATCTGGACTCCCTACGATTTAATGATATTTCCCGCCCATAGTTCCCGTTTATCGGTGGGCAAAGAAATTTCGATTCCCGTATTGCTTCATGCTTGGATGGTCAAAGATAGCAAAGTCTTAACAACAATTAAAGAGACCTTATTAGAATAGAAATACTGGTTGTCTCCAACACTTGAACAAGGTCAAAATATTACCGACAAAAAAGTTAATTTTTATCAAAAAAGCTTGACTTAAGGTTATAATTGTGCTAGGCGATCAAATTCCCCTAGGTGTCACCATGTCCACTCAAGAACCCACCCTAACCGATGTTCTCAACGAATTGAAAAGCTTCCAAACAGCAGTAAATCAACGTTTTGAAGCGATAGACCAACGTTTTGAGGAAATAGACCAACGCTTTCAGGAAATAGACCAAAGATTAGACAAGCTCGACTATAAATTTGACACCTACGAAAAAGCCTCCGAGAAAGTGCTGAGATTAGCCACGACAATTATTATCGCGGCCGCCACCGTAGCGGTTTTACCCTCGGCCTTTCAGGCAATCGGCCCCCTATTAACCCAGATCATCGCCGCCGGCAATAACTAACTTGTGATCAACACTTGACGATTGCATGGTATGATAGGGGTTTTGGAACTATTGTTTTAGGTCAAGATCATGGCGAAACGAATGCAGGTTATCCTCAATCAAAAAGTCAGCAAATTAGGTGAAAATGGCGATGTGGTGGAAGTGGCCCCCGGTTATGCGCGCAATTACCTTATCCCCCAAGGTGTGGCCGTTTTAGCCACCAAGGGCGCGATTAAACAGGCAGAATTTAGGAAAGAAAAAGAGCGTCAACGTCTCCTCGCTGAAAAACAAGAAGCGGAAACCAGAAAAACTGCGATCGAAAAACTCAGTCCCTACACCATCCCTAAACAGGTGGGTGAAAACGAGGCAATTTTCGGTACTGTCACCAGTCAAGATGTGGCTACGGTTATTCTAGAAAATGCTAAATTAGAAATCGATCGCCGTGGTCTTACCGTCCCCGATATCGGTCAATTGGGAGTCTATAAAGTACAAGTCAAACTCCATCCCGAAGTGAGTGCCGATATCGAAATTAAAGTAATCGCACAATAACAATTATCGGGCCATAGTTATCAGTAATCAGTGAAAACTTATCAGAGCGATTAACTAGCTGATGGCTGATAGCTAATAGCCATTCACATCTCAAAAATTATGACTCATTCCACGGATCTAAAAACCCTAGCGCGCTGGATGGCGGCGGATTTTAGTAATCAAGAACAAGCTTTTGCTAATCCGCCTTTTTTTGCCCATATTCGCGTGTGTATGCGTCCTTTACCCGATGAATTACTGAAGGGAACCAGTTTGTTTTTAGAACAGGCCTACGATTTTATGCTCAATACTCCCTATCGTTTGCGAGTATTTAAATTATCGGTAGTCGATGATCATATTGAACTAGAAAACTTTAAAGTTAAAGAGGAAGCTAACTTTTTTGGTGCTTCTAGAGAACCCCAGCGTCTCAAAAATCTCACCTTAGACTTATTAGAACCGATGCTGGGTTGTGATATGAATGTCACTTGGACAGGTAACAGTTTTAAAGGGGTGGTGAAACCGGGTAAACAATGTTTAGTCTTTCGCAAAGATAGAATGACTTATTTAGATAATAGTTTTGAAATTAGTGAACGGGGATTAATTAGCGTTGATCGCGGTTTAGATCCCGAAACCGATCAATTAGTCTGGGGTTCGATCGCCGGTCCCTTTGAGTTTGTGCGTCGCAGTAGTTTTGCTGAGGAAGTGTGAGAAAAATTCTCGGTTTTTAGCTATGAAAATCGCCACATGGAATGTCAACTCGATTCGCAGCCGACAAGAGCAGGTAATTAACTGGTTACAACTCAATCCCGTTGAGGTTTTGTGCTTGCAAGAAACCAAGGTAATCGATCGAGATTTTCCCAGAGAAGCTTTTGAATCTTTGGGTTATCATCTCTATATTTCTGGACAAAAAGCCTATAATGGTGTGGCGATTTTTAGCCAAAAACCCCTGGAGGATATCACTGTGGGATTTAGTCCAATTATCGGCGAAAATTTAACGGGAGAACTAGACGAACAGAAACGGGTAATTACTGGAGTAATCGGCGATATTAGGATTATCAATCTCTACGTTCCTAATGGTTCTTCCCTAGATAGTGACAAGTATATTTATAAGCTTAAATGGTTAGAAACTCTTAGGAAATATCTAGATAAAATTATTAATTCTCAACCGGAAGAATTATGTATCTGTGGTGATTTTAATATTGCCTTAGAAGATAAAGATATTTATGATCCCAAAGGCAAAGAAAATCATATTATGTCTTCAGCTAAAGAAAGAGAAGCTTTAGAAAAGGTCTTAGAAATTGGTTTACAAGATGCCTTTAGAAAATTCACCTCGGCCGAGGGACATTATAGTTGGTGGGATTATCGCAGCGGCGGTTTTGCTCGTAACCGAGGTTGGCGAATTGATCATCTTTATTTAACTCCTCAGCTATACGAAAAAGCCGTTAATTGTCTGATTGATCGAGAACCCAGGAAACAAGAAAAACCTAGCGATCATACCCCTGTTATTCTGGAAATATCAAGCCCAAAATAGCTAAAGGATCAACCTAGACTTTGCACAGCCAGAATTTTGCTCTCTTAGCTTCCCTAACCAGGGACTTTCAGCTTGAGGATTTATTCGGTAACGAGAAAATGCTATGATTCGGGTTGAATTTACCAAGTTTATTAAATTATGCGTTCTCCCCAATTAATTGTTCTATTGCTCGGTTTATCCCTTCTCCCTGGCATCTCCCCCCCTTTTGTCCATGCTAATCCCTCGATAGTGCCAGTGAAACAATCGAGTAATCGCGATGGGGGACAAACAATCAAGGAAGCGGAAATTAAAGCAATGATTCAAGACATTGAAACTGCTATTAAAGATAAAAATATCGCCCTAATCCTCAAACACTATGCCCCGTTTATTTCCTCGCAATTGACCATTAAAACCGATGCTAGTACCGAAATTTTTGAGTTAAATGGCATCACGGAACATAAAATATTTTTAGAGGAATCCTACA
Source organism: Microcystis sp. LE19-8.1F (assembly GCF_027531715.1). Lineage (NCBI taxonomy): Bacteria > Bacillati > Cyanobacteriota > Cyanophyceae > Chroococcales > Microcystaceae > Microcystis > Microcystis sp. LE19-8.1F. The sequence continues at coordinate 50,720 of NZ_JAPZSO010000243.1, forward strand.
AAAATATTAAAAGTATGGAGGTTCTTTCTGAGAATTGGGATGTGGATATTCTTGCAAATAACGAGATGGCGATGATCACTCGCGAGCGGGTAGTCAATATTACCAACACCGAGGGTGATAACTATATAGTGGCATCGGAAGCGGTGGCTAAAGTCGCTCCCATCGACGGCAAATTGAGGATCTTTTCCATTCAAGAAACCGCCGAAGTGGGACGCAGACCGAAAAAATAATCAACCTCTCCGATTGGGACTGGACCAACCCGACTCCCGCCGTCTTCGTCCCTCGATAAAACCGTCATCGTAGTCTCTGGAATTGCGCGGATTATCATAGCGGGCAAAGTTAAACCCGTCCTCTAGTCCGCGCTGAAATTCTTGCTCTGGTGGCACAAATCGATAACGTTGTCTATTATCTTGTACCGCCCGGTTGATTAACAAAGCCCCCGCTCCAATACCAACGGCCTCACCAAAGGTTAAAGACTTAGCATAATCGATGTTAATTGTCAAGAAAGTTGTTGTTAAAATTAAGGCTTTTCCCCAATGTTGACCCATAAAATCCTCCTTCAAAAAATCAAGTTGACAACAAAACCAGTACAGATACAGAGTTTCTCATAAAATCGACCCCCGACTTGCCAAAACGAAAACCTTGTACCTCACCATTACGATAACTGCTATGAGCTAGATTTAGAAGAATGGGAGTGAAAGCGAATCCCCAAGAAGACATCGTAGAGGAAACTCCAGAAATTCTTACCTTGCAGTAAACCTAAAGACTGTTCACACTCTTTCGCATCTAAAAGCGGTTTAGTGGCATAGTATGCCGGTTGGTATTTGTACCAAGGAATCGACGGCCAGAGATGATGCACGAGATGATAATTCTGGCCTAAAATCAGCAGATTTAAGAGGGAACTGGGGTAAACGCGGGCATTTTTCCAACGATTGCGCTCTTGGAAAGGACGATGGGGGAGATAATCGAAAAATAAACCGAGGGCAATTCCCACCACTAAAGCGGGAACAAACCAAAAATTCATCACATAGCCAATAAAACCGTATTGACAGGCGACGATGACTATGGTAGCCACAAAAAGACGACTGAGGAACCATTCCAGCAGTTCGTATTTCCGCCAGAGTTGCCGCTTAAAAAAGAAAATCTCGTGATAAAAAAATCTGGCCGCAATCATCCACAAAGGGCCACCAGTGGAGACAAAATGATCCGGATCATTTTCGGGATCGTTAACGTGCGCGTGGTGCTGTAAATGGACTCTCGTGAAGACCGGAAAGGCAAAACCGAGCATTAAAGCACTGCCATGACCTAAAATAGCATTAAATATCCGATTGCTATGGGCAGAATTATGAGAGGCATCGTGGATAACTGTCCCCGATAAATGTAAAGCGAGGACATTAGCACTAAAACAAATCCAGTCGGGCCAAGACCATAGCCAATAGCCACAGGTAGATAGGGTTATTAGGCTCAAGGCACTAAAAAACATGGTAACGTTTGGGTTGAAGCCCCCCGGTGGTTTTAAATACTCTTTGGGGACTGTCAGCAACATCTCGGCCGACTGCATTATGGGTGTTGCTCCTTATTGTGTTCGCTTTACTGGCGTAAATTATCATACTACGGCTTTTTCATAAAGTTTTGTAACATTATCTTAATTAATCTAAAGTTATGAAGAAAGTAAGGATTTGTTATATGGTCTTCCCCCCTCAGTCCCCGATTGCTGCGGACGAGAAAAGCCTCAACTCCAATCCCTACTTGCGATTTACTTGAAGAACCCCAAAATCGCTGAAACCCAGTCTCGTGGATAAGATTTATTCAGCCAGCCCTAATTGGTTTAATAATTGTTGTGTCACCACATCGGGATGCTGCGCTTCCATGATCGCCCGGACTACAGCCACCCGTTGCGCTCCTGCCTCTAAAACCTCTTTAATGTTATTACTATCAATACCACCGATCGCAAACCAGGGTAAAGGGCAATTTTCCCGCGCATAACGCACATATTCCAATCCTGCCGGGGTTTTTCCCGCTTTCGTGGGGGTGGCATAAACCGGCCCCACTCCCACATAATCGGCCTTTTCTTGGATTGCTTTGGCCATCTCTTGGGGATTAGTGGTGGACCGACCGATAATTGCCCCGGGGCCGAGAAATTGCCGCGCTAGGGAAATCGGTACATCCTGTTGACCGAGGTGAACACCATCGGCATGAATGGCCTGAGCAATATCGACGCGATCGTTCATAATAAACAAAGCATCGTAACGGTGGCATAACTCACACAGTTTAGCGGCTTCTTCTAAACGAATCGTATCAGCGGCGGTTTTATGGCGGTACTGCACCAATTTTAAACCCCCTTTTAGGGCCAATTCGACGATTTCTAGCAGATTTTCGGCGGGAGAAGTGACTAAATAGAGAGGAGATGCTTGCAGTTTTTCTAGGGGTGGAGAGATTAATAGTTTACTCTCTAGCTGATAAACCCGATAGCGCAGCCGTTTACAGGCTATCCCTAGCTCCAGATCATAGAGTTTACCGTATTCTTCTAAAACCCTGAAAGCCTCCTGTACGCGAGCCAGATTGGCCTGCAGCAGTCCCTCGACAGTCTCCCGGATTTCTTCCCTGGGATGGCTTAAATCCCTACCGATATCCCCGGCCGTGTCCCGATGTAGTTTCAGATCGATCGAGTGCCAACTAGCCAACTGATGGCGCATTTCTTTACATTCTTGGGCTAAATCGGGATTATCTAAGCCAAAACGACACCATTCTTCGATAATTCGCAGTCCTTCTCTGGCCCGGTCAAGGTTAGCATCGAGAATCCGTTTAATCGCCGTAGTTTCTAGTTTCATGAAAAGTCAATGTGGAGTTATTATCGCCGTCAGCGGACATTCTTAAGCATCTCTAGGTATTCCAGTAATTGCTGATGATCTGGGTTATGTAGTGGGTAGAGACGATTGTAACAGATGGTGATCAGGGCTTGCAGATCCTCCACTAAATCCTCAGCACCAATGAATTCATGGGATCGATTGAGGAGAATGACTTGGATTTTAAAGAAACCGCACAAACCCCAAATAAAATCATGACAAAAGCGGCCAACACTTTCCGGATGGATTAAAACTAGACGTTCCAACCCACCGTCACACATCATCTGCACTAGACGCATAAGATTAGGGTGATTGTGGCTGACTCCGTTGCCGATATCGGTGAGAATTTCAAAGGGTTGACCCTGCTGACTACAAAATTCTTCTAGCGCTTTTATCTGAGCTTCTAATTGTTGTTGTTGTTCAGGTCGATTAACACGAGCATAGCCAATAATGTATCGGGTTGCTTGACCAGATTGTAAGAGAGCTTCCCGTCGATAGCGGCGATGACCACCGGGGGTACGAATTGAGCTAATTTTACCCTGTTGTTCCCAGCGTCGGAGAGTTTTAATGCTAACTCCCAGCAAATCCGAGGCTTCTCGAATAGTGATTAGGTTATCCATAGATATAACTCGGTTTTAAATTATAGGATTTTTCAGTCTGTTGAGGTACAAAAGTTATGGGTTTTAGGCAAAAGGCATAAAGGCACAAAGGCAAAAGGCAAAAGGGAAGAAAAATAGTTGTACCTCACTAGCTTAGGAAACGCTAAAAGAAAATTTATTGGGGTATAATTGTCCACCTTTAGACAGGTATTTGTACACTTTTGTCCTACTATGAGCATCATGGGTAAGAATTGAAAAAATTTTAACCTGTTTGTTCCAAGAATGTAGAGTCTTAAGGCTAACCCGAAGCCAATCCCAAGCTTTTCCAGTGGTGATTAAATTATCCATATATATGAATCGGTTTTAAATTTAAAAATTTTATAGGGTAGAATTGTCCAATTTTAGACAGATAGTTGTCCATTTTCATCCTGTGATTAGCTCCCACCCGTGATTGTAGGTGATTGATAAAAATTAATGATACTCCTTTAGATAAACATATTATATGTTTATCTAAGTGTAATTTTGTGTCTTTTTCAAACCTGAGTTTGTTTTTGGGTCGCACGGGTGACACTTTTATAGCAGCAAAGCAAAAAGACCTTGGTGTAGGGATGAATTTCCTTGTCCCATTTACCCCATTTCCCCCTTTTAGGGAATTGATTCTTATGGAACTCCAGTTCTAACGGTCAGAACTATTAAGTTTTATCTTTTGTAACTGTCTTGATTAAGTTTTGTCACTATACAAAAAAGTCTTTTAAACTAGAGCTTGTTTATTTGTCCAACTTTCCCCAAAAAGCTTGGGTATATTTGTCAAGCGTGGGTAATTATTTTAAGAAAAAACTGCCCTAAACTAGACAAAAAAAAATGAAAATATTGCCGAAAAATAATTCTATCAAACAGTTGCTTTTTTGGGAAGGGTTTGTTATGTGTCAAGCCAAACAAAAATTTATCAGCGAGCTTAACGCTTGTCTGCATTTTTTTGACGGCTATTACTACACACAATCAAAGCTGGATAATTCAGTTTAGGGAATTGATTCTTATGGAACTCCAGTTCTAACGGTCAGAACTATAGCGTTTTTCAGTCTGCTGAGGTACAAAAGTTATGGGTTTTAGGCAAAAGGCAAAAGGCAAGAGGCTTCGGCCGTGAGCTCAGCCGAACGGCAAAAGTCAAAAGGGAAGAAAAATATGTGTACCTCACTAGCTTATAGCGGTGTGCAGTCGTATTAGGTACAGTGTCACAAGCTATAAACCATGCTAGGCAAAGCTTGGTCTGTATCTCACTCAAGCGCTTACCGCTATA